>JBIPLL010000510.1:0-2805 GCA_044368425.1 Beijerinckiaceae bacterium | reverse complement strand
CAGAAGCGTGGTGTAGACTTGGTGCCCGCGGATATGCCGGTCGGCCATCACGGCGAAGAGCAGCGCGATCGACAGCGAGAAGAAGGTCACGATCGTCGAGAACACGATCGTGTTCCACAGCGCATGATAATAGTCGGGCTTCGAGAACAGCACCTCGTAGTTCTCGAACCAGACGAACTCGGTCGAAATGCCGAAGGCATCCTCGACGAGGAAGCTCTGCCACACCGCCTGGCTCGCGGGCCAGTAGAAGAAAACGAGCGTGATCGCCAGCTGCGGCGCGAGCAGCAGCATCGGAACGAGATAGCCCTTGAGCGTCGCCGTCTTGTTCATTGGCCGGGAATGGTGAGTGGTGAATCGTGAGGTTTGAGCGTGAGGAGCGGGAAGGAGTGGCGAGCGGGGAGCAGCTTCCGCCGCTCGCCGCCCACCACTCACTCATTCACTGCCTCAGCGGGTGACGCTGCGCTCGAACTGGCGAAGCGTCTGGTTGCCGCGCTCGGTCGCTGCGTCCATGGCCAACTGGGGCGTCTTCTGGCCGTTGAGGGCCGCTTCCATCTCTTCGGCCCAGATGTCGCGGATCTGGACGAGGCTGCCGAAGCGCACGCCACGCGAGGCGTCCGTGGGCTCCTTGTTGTTGAGCTGGAGCAGGGGCGTCTCGAGATGCGGGTTCTGCTTGTAGAAGCCCGAGGCCTTCACCTTCTCATAGGCGGCCTTGGTAATCGGCAGGTAGCCCGACTCGGTGTGCAGCTTCACCTGGCGGTCGACATCCGACAGGAAGGTGAAGAAGCGCGCGACGCCCTTGTATTCGGCAGCCGACTTGCCGCCCATCACCCACAGCGAGGCGCCGCCGATGATCGAGTTCTGCGGCGCACCGGCGACATCCGGGTAATACGGCATCACCGCATTGCCCCAGTCGAACTTGGCATTGGCCCGCACATTGCCGAAGAAGGCCGACGAGGTCAGGAAGATCGGGCATTCACCCGATGTGAAGCGGCCTTCGCCCGTATTCGTGCGGCCCGAATAGGAGTAAACGCCTTCCTTCTGCAGGTTCACCAGATTGGTCAGGTGCCGCACGAAGAGCGGGCCATTGGTCTGGAAGACCGTGTCGAAGCCGTCGAAGCCGTTGGCCTTGGTGCCGACCGGCGTGTTGTGCCAGGCGCCGAGCTGCTCGATGTTCAGCCAGGTGACCCAGGCGGTCGAGAAGCCGCACTTGTCCCAGCCGGCTGCCTTCAGCTTCTTGGCTGCCTCGAACACGTCCGGCCAGGTCTTGGGCGGCGCGTCGGGGTTGAGGCCGGCCTTGCGGAAGGCATCCTTATTGTACCACATCACGGCCGACGACGAGTTGAACGGGAACGAGAGCATCTCGCCCTTCGTTGTCGAGTAATAGCCGGTGATGGCGGGCAGGTAGGACTTCGGGTCGAAGGTCTCGCCCGCATCCTTCATCAGTTCCTGCACGGGCTTCACGGCGCCCTTGGCGCCCATCATGGTCGCGGTGCCGACTTCGAAGACCTGCATGATGTGAGGAGCACTGCCGGCGCGGAAGGCGGCGATGCCGGCATTGAGCGTGTCGGCATAGGAGCCCTTGTAGGCCGGGATGACCTTGTAATCCTTCTGCGAGGCATTGAATTCCTCGGCGAGGCGCACGATCACGTCGTTATTGGCGCCCGTCATCGCGTGCCACCACTGGATCTCGGTCTGCGCCTGGGCGGAACCAGCCCCCAGGAGCGCGCTGGTAGCCAGAAGACCGGCCGTCAGCTTGCGCGAATGAAACATGCTTTTCTCCTCCGCTGTGGCGGGGTGCTCGCACCCGTCGCCTGTTGTTGTTCCGAACATCCTAGCATGAACTCGACACGACATTTCAATGACGCATCGATGACATGTGGAAAGCGCCGCCCTGATGCCGGAGCGATCCGGCCCGCCGGATGCTCCTCACATGGTGGCACCGATCTGCCAGGGTACGAATTCCGCGTCGCCGTAGCCGAGTTGCTCGGATTTGCTGCGCGCTCCCGACGCGACCTTGAGGATCACGTCGAAGATCTCCTGTCCCTTGTCGGCGATGGACACTCCGTCGAGGACGTCCCCGCAATTGATGTCCATGTCGTCGATCATCCGCTCGTAGATCGGCGTGTTGGTCGCCAGCTTGATCGAGGGCGTGGGCTTGCAGCCATAGGCCGAGCCGCGCCCCGTGGTGAAACAGAGCACATTCGCTCCGCCCGCCACCTGGCCCGTGGCCGAGACGGGGTCGTAGCCCGGCGTATCCATGAAGACGAAGCCCTTGGCATCGACCTTCTCGGCATAATGATAGGCGCCTGTCAGCGTTGTCGTGCCGCCCTTGGCGGCCGCCCCCAGCGACTTCTCGAGAATGGTCGTGAGACCCCCGGCCTTGTTGCCGGGCGAGGGGTTGTTGTTCATCTCCATCCGGTTGCGGGCGGTATAGTCCTCCCACCAGCGGATCATGGAGACGAGTTTCTCGCCCACGTCGCGGTTCACGGCGCGCCGCGTCAGCAGATGTTCCGCGCCATAGATCTCGGGTGTTTCGGACAGGATGGCCGTGCCGCCGTGCCGCACGAGGAGATCGACGGCAGCGCCCAGCGCGGGATTGGCCGTGATGCCCGAATAGCCATCCGATCCGCCGCATTGCAAGGCAAGCATCAGGTCGGAGGCAAGGCAGGTCTCGCGCCGCGCCGCGCCTACAACCGGGAGCATGGCCTTCACGGCCTCGACGCCGGCCGCGACCGTCTTGCGTGTGCCCCCGACCTCCTGGATCGTCATCGTGCGGAACGTGTCGCTTTCGGCGACATTGTAGGC
>JBIPLL010000508.1:0-2809 GCA_044368425.1 Beijerinckiaceae bacterium | reverse complement strand
CACGGGCGTGTTGCGGACGCATCAGGCCATGGCGGAGCTTGAAAAGCCGATCGTGGCGAAGGTGAACGGACATGCCATCGGCTTCGGCTCCAGTCTTGTTTTCGCCTGCGACCTGATTGTCGGCGCCGAGGATGCCGTCCTCGTCGACATGCATCTTGGCATGGGGGAAGTACCGGAAGGGGGGCCTGCTTTCGGCATCGTTCCGGGAGATGGCGGGGCATCGCTCGTCCCCTTGTTCATGTCCCCTGTGATCGCCAAGGAATATCTGATGCTGGCCAAGCGCTACACGGCGCGGGAGCTGGCGGACGCCAAGATCATCAACGCAGCCGTTGCGGCCGACCAACTCGATGCGGCTGTCGATGATTATGTCACGCGCCTGCTCAAGCGTCCGTCCTATGCGCTCGCCTGGACGAAGCGGATCATCAACCGGCGCATCGTCGATACGCTCAATATGAGCCTCGATGCCGGTGCAGCCTATGAGATGGTGAACTTCCTCCAGCTCGACCGCATGGGCTGGAAGGATCCGGAAACGCTGTGAGAAGAGCGGGCGCGAGACGATGAGCTCCGATCTGGCGGTGCGCGCCCCGTTGATCCTCGCCTGCGTCGGCCTGGGAATGCTGCTGACCTGGCAGGCGCCCATGAACGCGGAGGCCGCCCGACGATTTGCCTCGCCCATGCTGGCAGCCTTGCTGTCGCTGACCGTCAGCGTGCTGATCGTGTCCGTGGGCACCCTTGCCAGCGTGCGTTCGCTGCCCCCCTCGGGCAGCCTGACGGGCGCGCCCTGGTGGATGTGGGTCGGAGGTGCCTGCGGAGCGATCTTCCTGATTGTCAGCCTGATGATCGTGCCCAGGATCGGCACGGTGGTCTTCCTGCTCGCTGTCATCTTCGGGCAGATGATCGGCGCCATGCTTGCCGACAGCTTCGGGCTGTTCGGGCTGCCGGTTCAGCAGCCATCGCCCGGCAAGCTCGCCGGCGCGGGCCTCGTTCTGGCCGGCGCCGTCCTGTACCAGTTTGCGGATTAGAATGTTCTCGGGGCAGGTCTGATGCAGGCCGCCATTCTCGGGGCAAACCTTGAGCCGCTGCCTTGCGAGGACGCGGCATGCCCGCGACCCGCTGTCGCCCCGGAGCGGCGAGGGCCCGCTGCGGGAGCGCGATCTCGGCATCACGCATGAGAGAGTGCGTTCACCAGATGGTTGCATTCCGGCGATAGTCTCGTCGCATGATGCCGGCTTGCGAGGAACGCCCCATGGGTGCCGCCGAACCGTTCTGTGTCGAGCGGCCCTATCGACAGGTCACCCGCCTTGTTCTGATCTGTCTCGGGCTCTTCTGTTTCATCTTTCCACCCTGGAACCTGCGCTTCGCCTTTTTCGAACTTGGCTGGTGGTCGGTCTTCTTCGGCCTGATCGTGGCTGGCGCCTGGGCTGTCGGCCTCTCGCTCCTGGCGAGCGGCGTCTTCGGTTTTGATGAAAAGTGGACATTCGCGGGCAATGCGCTGCGGCGTGAGCGCTACAGTCCGTGGGGATCACGGGTCGATGTCATTCGCTCGGGCGACATCGCGCGCACCGGGATACGCACGATCGAATGGGATAGTCGCGCGGACAGCTATAGCCTCCGCCTTCATCTGCATTCGGGCGAGTGCCTCGAGAGCCCGGATTACGCCACGTCCCTCGCGGTTGAGAAATTGAGGGACCGGATCATCATGCGGCTGCGGCAGGAGGAGACCAGCGGCGCGACCGGTCCGGACGACGAGCCGACGCCGGCTGGGCCGGTCTAGGCGGCCTTCAGCGAAGGCGACTGCGCAAGCAGCCGGTGCCCCGCTTCCGGCCAATACGAGGTGTGCGGACAGTCGCTGCTGCCCCGAGACCTTTTCCGTCTTGGCTGACAGCATCGTCTTGAGGCAGCCGCTTCAGTTGCCCAACCACGCGATCAGCACGCTGCCCATGGCCGCGACCAGAACCGTGTTGGTGAGGACCACCGCGAAGCCGAACCGGAACAGCCGCTGCTCCTCTGCGCGATCCGCCTTGGCGAGCCCGGTGATCAGCGCGAGGATCGAGAGTGAGCCCAGCGCACCGTGCCCGGCCCCGCTGTTCTGGATGGCTGCAAGCCATTCGGCCTCCGCGACAGGCAGATGCGCCAGCGTCGGCATGAAGATCGCGTTGCCGCCGACATTCGAACCGGTGAGATAGCCCGACAGCCCCGCCAGCGCAGCGGCCACGGGGCCAAGCGTCGAGGAGTAGAGCTGGGCGAGGCCAGCCTGAAAGCCTTCGAGAAAGCCGCCCTTGAGAAGCGCCTGCGACATCAGCAGGAAGAAGAAGATCGTCGCGAGGGGCTTCCAGCTTCGGCGGACCCAGTCGCCGCCGAGGTTGCGCGCGATGTCCGTGCCCCGGCCGCGCACGAGAATGGCAACGAGGACAATCGCCAGCGCGAGACCCGGCGAGGCGAGGGGTTGCCAGCTGACAGCGCGGCCGGTCACCACGATCGTGGCGCCCAGATCGGTGACGAGGAGGACAAGCTTGATCGACGCAATGGCGAGGAGAAGGCCCCAATAGGGCCAGGCCTTCGACGGCCAGGCACGCAGGGGGCCGCGGCGGCGCGCACTGAGGAGCCCGACGCACAAGACCGTGAGCCCCGCACTTACACCCGCCATTTCCGGTCCAAGAAGACCGCTCGTCGCGTAGAGAACGGCCATGAACAGCGCCCAGGCGACGACGAGGAGGATCCAGGCCGATATCTGGCGCAAGCCTCCAAGCCAAAGGGCGAGGCCGCCCATCGCAAGGAAGACCGGCGCGCTGACCAGAGCCGACGCCTG
>JBIPLL010000507.1:0-2814 GCA_044368425.1 Beijerinckiaceae bacterium | reverse complement strand
CGCTTCTGCGGACAGGCCTCCAGCGCCGGCGACTTGTCCCGGTAGGAACGCGGCTGGCGGGGATTGCGGATCAGCTGACTGATCGTCGGCATGCTCTCTCTCGTCCTCTCCATCCGGACTGGGCCGGAGGTAATTGCGCCTGGTTCAGGCAATTTGCCGCGCAACACGCAAAACAAATCCGCGCCGTAAGCCTTGACTGGCTTCTGGCGCGTTGCCCCTGCAGAGGATCACGGCAAAACCGCGATCATGCCCCCAACGATAACGACCGTGTCGTTTGCTGAAGCCGACAACGTTTAGCAGCTCTGCATCCCGGCATGAAGCTCGGACGCGGCAAACCGCTACGGCTTGTCGAAGTGGGCTGTCTCTAACCCGCGAGTCGCGTGTCGTCAACGTCAAATACGCATCAACACGCCGTCACGGCTGAATTGCCGCCCATATGCGCAATGCTGGTAGCTGCCGGTGTGAAGGCAAGGCACTGGCTGGCGCAGGCAGCCATGAGCAGGATCAGCCTGGACGCACTGCCAGCGGGCGGAACTGTCCGGGGCTCAGGGCTGTCCCCGGCCGTGGTCTGCCGACGCCACCCTTGAACGCAGCAGCCTTGAACGCAGCAGCCTGAAACGACAAGGGGCGCTTGCGCGCCCGGTCCCTGAAACGACAAGGGGCGCTTGCGCGCCCGGTCCCTGAAACGACAAGGGGCGCTTGCGCGCCCCCTGCCCCATTCTGTTGCGCCGTGCTTACTCAGCCGGCTGCGGCAGCTCTCCGAGGTCGGCGGTCGCCGCACGGACTCCTGCCGCCTTCTGCGCAAGGATCAGGTCGTCGCGGCGCTGCGCGATCTCCTGAACGCGCATCGTGCTCGCACCCGTACCGGCCGGGATGAGGCTGCCGACAATGACGTTCTCCTTGAGCCCCTCGAGCAGATCCACCTTGCCGTTGACGGCGGCTTCGGTGAGCACGCGCGTGGTCTCCTGGAACGACGCCGCCGAGATGAACGAACGCGTCTGCAGGCTGGCCTTGGTGATGCCGAGCAGCACCGGAGTGCCCTGCGCCGGCTTCTTGCCCTCCTCGATCAGACGGGAATTGATCTCGTCCATTTCGATGCGGTCAATCTGCTCGTCCTTGAGCAGCTCACTCTCGCCCGGATCGGTGATCTCGACCTTCTGCAGCATCTGCCGAACGATCACCTCGATATGCTTGTCGTTGATGCTCACGCCCTGGAGGCGATAGACCTCCTGAATCTCGTTGACGAGATAGGCCGCGAGCTCCTCGACGCCCTTGATCGCGAGAATGTCGTGCGGGGCCGGGTTGCCGTCCTGGATATAGTCGCCCTTCTCCACGACGTCGCCGTCCTGCAGATGGATGTGCTTGCCCTTCGGGATCAGGTACTCGACCGGCTCGCTGGCATCCGACGGCGTCAGGATGATGCGACGCTTGTTCTTGTAGTCCCGCCCGAACTGGATCGTGCCCGACTTCTCCGCGATGATTGCCGCATCCTTCGGGCGACGCGCCTCGAACAGCTCCGCAACACGCGGCAGACCACCGGTGATGTCGCGCGTCTTGGCACTTTCCATGGGGATACGGGCCAGCACGTCGCCAGCCTTGACCTGCGTGCCGGGATCGGCGGCGACAATCGCATCGACCGCCAGCAGCGCCCGGGCCTCACCGCCGCGCGCCAGCTTGCCGATCTTGCCGTCCGGCCCAAGGATCACCATGGCCGGGCGCAGATCGGACGTACGGGCCGACCCGCGCCAGTCGATGACGACACGCTTGGTGATGCCGGTCGCCTCATCCATCGACTCCGTGATGGACTGGCTGTCGACCAGATCCTCGTATGCCACGGTGCCGTCGATCTCCGCGAGCACGGGACGGGTATAGGGATCCCACTCCGCGATACGCTGGCCACGCTTGATCGCGTCGCCCTCGTCGACCTTCAGGCGCGCGCCGTACTGGATGCGGTGAACCGCACGCTCGACACCATCGGAGCCAACCACCACCACGGCAATGTTGCGGGCCATGGCGATCAGCTCGCCGTCCGAATTGCGCGCCGCGTTGCGGTTGCGCATGCGGACCGTGCCCTCGAAATTGGACTCGATGTAGGACTGGTCCGCAATCTGCGCAGCGCCGCCAATGTGGAAGGTACGCATGGTGAGCTGCGTGCCCGGCTCGCCGATCGACTGGGCGGCGATGACGCCCACCGCCTCGCCCATATTGACCGTCGTGCCGCGCGCGAGGTCTCGTCCGTAGCACTTCGCGCAGACACCGTTCTTGGTCTCGCAGGTGAGGACCGAACGGATCTTCACCTCCTGGATGCCCGCTGCATTGATGGCCTCGAGGTGACGCTCCTCGATCATCTCGCCCTTGGGCACGATCATATCGCCGTCGATCGTGGTCAGATCCTCGGCCGAGGTGCGGCCAAGGATGCGCATCGACAGCGAGGCGACCACCTGGCCGGCATCGATGATGGCACGCATGCGGATACCGTTATTGGACCCGCAATCCGTCTCGCGGATGACGGCATCCTGCGCGACATCGACGAGGCGACGGGTCAGGTAACCGGAATTCGCAGTCTTCAGCGCGGTGTCGGCAAGACCCTTGCGCGCTCCATGCGTCGAGTTGAAGTACTCGAGCACGTCCAGACCTTCCTTGAAGTTCGAGATAATCGGGCTCTCGATGATCTCGCCTGACGGCTTGGCCATCAGGCCGCGCATCGCCGCCAGCTGCTTCATCTGCTGCGGCGAACCGCGCGCGCCGGAATGCGACATCATGTAAATCGAATTGATCGGCATGTCGCGGCCATGCTCATCCTTTCGGACCGAG
>JBIPLL010000707.1:0-2815 GCA_044368425.1 Beijerinckiaceae bacterium | reverse complement strand
CTGACGCCGATCGAGGGCACAAGCGACTCCTTCAACGTCATCGAAGTCCACCAGGCTGACCTGCGGCTCGCCAACACGCGGATCGAGCGCAACCTCTCCGGCCTCGCCGCCTCCGACCGCACGGGCCGCGGCACCAACGCCGCTGCGACGGTGTTCATCCGCGGTGCCCAGCCGATCATCGTGGGCAATGACTTCCGCGAAAACTTGGGCGCGGTCGTCAGCATCAACGTCAACTCGCTCTCCGATCTGAAGCGACCCGACGTCGGCCGCTCGACTGGCATGATCCGGCGATTCGATCGTCACGATGACAACGTCGGTCCTTTGATCGCCGACAACGTCCTGCAGTACACCAGTGGAACAGCCGCTATCGCCGGGATGAAAATCCGTCCCGAGGAGATCACGGTCGAGGGGGTCTGGGACGATACCGGCATGGTGCATGTCGTCGAGGACGAACTCGTCGTCCGCAACTTCCACACGGCAACCGGCCTGCGGCTGCAGAGCAAGCCCGATGCCAGTCTCGTCGTGAAGCTACGGGGAAGCGCCGCCGGAATCACCGCTGAAGGCTACGGCCTCGACATCGACGACCGGATCGGCGGGACCGTGCAGATCGTCGGCCAGCCGGGTCGCCCCGTCATCCTCACCTCTCTGGCCGACGACCTCGTAGGGGCGAGTCTCGATCCGTTGGGCCGCACCGTCACCGACACGGGGAACGACGGCATCTCCACCTCAGCCCCGGGCGACTGGCGGAGCCTGAAGTTCCTGCCGCTGTCAAACGATCGCAATGTCTCGGTCTACGTCGAGGCGGAACGACCGCTCACTTCGGGCCGCGAAGCCAACGCCGTCGTGGACGATGCCGAGGATCTCGGCGTTTTGGCCCCGAACTTTGCAACCGGCACCAACTCCTGGGAATCGGCCCAAGAGAAGTCGGGTGACGAGAACCGTCGCCTGGGATTCGAGGTCCACGGCTTCGTCTCGCCCGATGACCCGACCGACGTTGATGTCTACGCTTTCCAGGGCTACGCGGGATCAGAGGTCTGGGTCGACGTCGACAAAACAGCCTCGCGGCTCGACTCCATGGTCGAGTTGCTCGATTCCTTCGGCAACGTTTTGGCGCGGTCGACCGATGAGAGCGTCGAGTCGAGCGTGACGAATGACACGGTCGTTGACCTCACCGGCGGTCTTGGAGTGACGTACCAGCTCACCAAAACCAATGTGGTGCAGGGAACGCTCGTCGGCACCCTGTTCAACGCCGTCACGCGCCTGGCGATCCAGGACTTCTCGATCGACCCGAATGGCACGGCGACGTTCTATGACCGTCTCCCTGCTTCGCCATTCCATGCAACAGCCGCGATCCTCAATCCGGCGAGCGGCCAAGTCACCTTCACCTTCGACAATGCCGCCAGCGCCACGGGCATCAGCGCCTCCTACGTGTACGCCACGGGTGCGCTGTCGGCAGCAACGCTCGGCCTCGGCCAGTCGGCCCAGCGCGACGGCTGGCGAGGTGGCGACTACTACACGACAAACCCGCGGGACCCAGGCATGCGGGTCATCCTGCCGGGCACCCAGGGACAGTATCTGCGGTACTACGTCCGCGTCCGGAGTCAGCCGCGGCAAGACGCCGCCACACTCGCCCAGTTCCCAGGAGCGAACGCCCAGGAGCGATACGAGGCGAGTCTGCAAAGCACCACGTTCGACCAGCCAGGCGATCCGTCTGCCGGGGCCACCAGTGGCAGTTACGAACTCCGCATCCGCCTTCGGCAGCGCGACGAAAAGCCCGGTTCGGTCGTCCGATACGCCGACATCCGTTTCCCCACGGTAGGCATCGATGTCTTCGGCCTGCCGCGAAACTCGCTTCTCACTGGCGAGACGGGTGAAACGACGCAGACCAACGACACGCTCGGCGATGCCCAGTATGTCGGCAACCTGCTCGAGTCGGACCGCAACACGATCAGCGTGGCCGGAGAACTCGGTTCGGCAACCGACGTCGACTGGTATCAGTTTGCCCTCAACTACGAGCAGATTGTTGGAGCGTTTGGAACCCCAGCCTGGGCCACCGTCTTCGACATCGACTACGCCGACGGGTTCCGTGGCAATCTGACGCTCGCCGTCTTCGACGCCGCGGGCACGCTCCTCTACATCGGCCGCGATTCGGATATCCGTGACGACCAGCCGGGCACCAGCCAAGGCAACGACATCGACGACCTATCCCGCGGCTCCCTCGGGAAGCTCGACCCCTTCATCGGCACCGTCCAGCTGCCGACCGGTGCGCCGCAGGGCACCCGTGCAGACCCGGCGGATCCCGCCAGCCAGCTGAAGTATTACGTGGCCGTGATGTCGAACGGCCAGTTGCCGAGCCAGCTCAATGCGACGTTCCAGACCGCCGCCGGCAACACGCTTGTTCGCCTCGAACCGATCACGTCGCTCAAGCGGGTCGTCGAGGACCACATTGGCTTCACCGGCTACACGTCCCAAAGATTACCGGTGAACCAGACGACGATCGATCCGAACACCGGCGCCCCGCGACCGCTGATCGACATTTCGTCGAAGACCACGCTCGACGCCAATGTCCGTGCTTTCACGCTTGCCGATGTCACGCTCTTCGTGAGCACGGCAACGGGCTTGTACACGGTCGACGCAGTGACCGGCAATCGAGAGACGTCAATCCGCACCGGCATCCCCGGGGTCACGATCGGTGATCTCGACATGCGGACCGATGGCAAGCTTTACGCCTATGCCGGCGTGAACAACGACGTGAACAACGCCGGCCAGCTGATCGAACTCGACACGGGCACCGGCGCCTTCGTATCGACGAGTT
>JBIPLL010000567.1:0-2816 GCA_044368425.1 Beijerinckiaceae bacterium | reverse complement strand
CAAGGCAGGAAAAGATCCTCAGAGGGATATCGTTGGCGGAAGACTTTTATTGGGATCTGAACTGCGTGGATATTCCGGTGCCACCGGGGGCTCGCTCACCCTTCAAGCCCAGATCATCCAAATTGGAGGTTCGCCCACCTATGAGAACACCTTGTTATTACAGCCTGACTTTTTCAGCAAAGGTGGCTTCACGGAATTCACGCTCATCGGTATCGGGGCCAACTTGACTCAGCCAGGAGATTCGACGGAGTCATACGCGCCAGCCGTCACCATCGCTCCGGGAACGGTGATCGAACCTGTGGCCGAGAGCCTTTTAGCCATTCCCCATGTGCGTGGGAGTGACACATTCGGACTTGTCAAACTTGTGAAGCCAGTGGGTTATCGAACTTCTGTAAACCTAAATTTCGAGACAGTTGAGGGCGGAATCAACAGCGTGGTTGACGGGTTGTTAAAGGTCCGAGGTGACATCGTCATGGGGGAGGGCGCAAGAATCCTGACAGATCCGATGGGTCAAGTGAGCTTCAACGGTCAAACGGTCGCGATCCTTGGTTCCGTCACGGCACCCGGTGGCAGCATCCGTGTGATAGGGGCTAGCAGCTTTCCAACTCTCGCGGATCCTGTGGAAGCTTTGCCCACGGTTTATCTGGGGCCATCAAGCCGACTGTCCACCGAGGGAACCGCGATCTATCTCGCAGATCGGTTTAATCGCCGGACGGGGTATGTGCTTTCAGGTGGAACGATTTCAGTCGCAGGAAACATTGTTGCAGACGAGGGTGCCCTCCTCGATGTCTCGGGAACCAGCGCGGAGTTTGATGTTCATCCCGCTTACCTGAATCTCAATGCAACGGCATCGGGTCTATTGGAGCAATTGGTCGTGCCCTTTAATAGTGGTATCACCATGCCGCTCTATCACTCACTCAGCGTCCCCCATCAGGTGGACAGCGACGGTGGAAGCATTCGGCTGGAGGGAGGGGAACTTCTCCACACTCGTGCGACGCTGCGAGGTTTTGCGGGTGGGCCATCGGCGATCGGTGGGAAGTTATTCGTCTCATCTGGCTACTTTGGGGTAGCCGATGATCGACGCATCAATTTGACCGTTGCTCAAGATATCAACACCCTCCCGATCCCCGTTTTTCCTGTGGGACAGTCTCCCATTGGTCAACCGCTGCGTGACGCAGCCGGGGCTCCGATTCCGGGACAGGGATACTTTGGCGTAAATCACTTCATCAACAGTGGCCTGGATGCGCTCACCCTGGATGGCAATGTGGAATTTAGAGGCCCCGTCGATCTTCCTGCCCGCGGATATCTGAGGGTGGGTCTTGGGGGTGTCATCCAAGCGGATTCAGAGGTGAATTTGAGTGCTCCTTATGTAGCGATCGGTAGGCCCTTCCAAACGCCTTTCCTGCCTTCTGACAATCGGATTTTGTTCGAAGGGCCTCTTGCAGATGGTTCTAACGGCCCGGTTTACCTGAATCCGACCTTCGGAGCAGGTATGTTAAACATCATTGCCGACCAAATCGATATCGGAACTCTCTCGCTCCAAGGGATTGGAGAAGCCAACTTTTATGCGACGAATGACATTCGTGGCAATGGGACTTTCAACATCGCTGGCAGACTTACTCTGACCGCTGGGCAGATCTATCCGACGACAGCGTCTGCATTCACGATCTCAGCCTACGACTACGTGGAGGGCGGCGTTGCGAAGCCGGGGGTGGTTTGGATAGGCTCGTCAGGCGTGAATCGTGATGTGCCGCTGTCTGCCGGTGGACAGCTCAATGTTTTCGCATCGATCATTCACCAAGGGGGTGTCTTGCGTGCGCCAATCGGAAGCATTAATCTCGGGTGGGACGGTCAAGGCACAGCACCCATTGATCCTCTGACCAACGCAGCCGTTCCCGTGAGTCAACAGCTGACTCTTTCTTCGGGGAGCATCACTTCCGTCTCCGCGGTGAACTAGCTTACCGGGGAGGCGTCCATCATTCCTTACGGTCTCGTCACGGATGGCGGGGTGTCTTGGATTGATCCGACTGGACTCAACATTACTGCGGGCGGGGTTGCACAAAAATCGGTGCGACTTTCGGCTGGTAATCTGATCACTGAGCCTGGCTCTTTGATCGACCTTTCGGGTGGAGGCGATTTGCTAGCTTACAGCTTCATCAAGGGAAATGGGGGCAGCACAGACATCCTTGCGTCCGAGGGAAGTTTTGCAGTGATACCAGGCTACGATTCCAATGCGGCACCTTATGCCCCCTTCAATGACAATGATGTGTTTGCCGGTGATTTGGGCTACGTGAATGGAACACTTCAGGTCGGAGATCGAATCTTCCTCAGTGGAAGTGATGCTTTAAGAGCAGGTCATTACACCCTGCTTCCGGCACGTTATGCGCTTCTTCCTGGGGCCGTGTTGGTGACTCCTCAGGAGGGAATGCCGATTGGAACCTTCAAGAATGCTGATGGATCGTTCTATGTATCCGGCTACCGCTACAATGACCTCAATTCTTCCCGCAACCGCTCCGGGTTGTTGTATTCGAGATTTGAAGTGGCTTCAGCCGAAGTGTTCAATCAAAGGGCGAAGTATGAAACCTTCTTTGCCAACGATTTCCTTCAGAAGAGTGCCATCAAAGCGGATGCCCAAGTGCCGAGACTTCCACAGGATGGTGGATATCTTCTGTTCCAATCAACTCAGGGTATGTCACTCTTGGGTTCGATCAACGCGAGAGGCTCACAACAAGGGCGGGCCGGCCTCATTGATATCAACACACCGATCGACATCCTCATTTCGGGTGCAGGTGCAAAGAGTGAAACCGGCAAGCTGG
>JBIPLL010000505.1:0-2819 GCA_044368425.1 Beijerinckiaceae bacterium | reverse complement strand
AAGCGCTGCTCAAGCATCGTATTGGCCTCTAGCGCCGCCTTCCAGGAGTCAGGCCAGTCGCGCACATATTCTTCCGTGCGCTGCCGGAACAGCGCTGCGTACCAGTCATCGTCCGATGGTGTGACGCTCATGGTGGGCGGATGCTCCAGGCTCTGTGTCATGAGAAGGTCACCATCAAAATCTTAAGGCTGCGTGTCAGTCGGGTCTGACGCCTCCGACATGACTTTATTACACATTAACATGTCGGACGGAACTCGGTTCCGTCTCCGTTCGCGCCTTCCGCTCGGTCTGTTGCGCGCTATCCACACCTATCCCAGCCTTTTCAGCCGATAAAGTGCCTCAAGCGCCTCGCGTGGCGTGAGATCGTCGGGATCGATGGTGGTGAGCGCCTCGCGCAGCGGGTCCGGCCCGGCGACTTGCGCCGGTGCGGTTTGGCGTCGTGTGGCGGCAGAGAAAAGCGGCAGGTCGTCGACGAGGCGGGCGGCCGGGCGTTCGCGCTCGCTGGTCTCGAGTTCGGACAGCACGACGCGCGCCCGCTCGATGACGGCGGCGGGCAGGCCCGCGAGCTTGGCGACCTGGATGCCGTAGGAGCCGTCGGCCACACCCGGCACCACCTCGTGCAGGAAGACGACGTCGCCCTTCCATTCAGTCACGCGCACGGTGGCATTGGTGAGGCGGTCGAGCCGCTCCGACAGGGCGGTGAGTTCATGATAATGTGTGGCAAAGAGCGAGCGGCAGCGATTGGCCTCGTGCAGATGCTCGATGGTCGCCCAGGCGATCGACAGACCGTCGAAAGTGGCGGTGCCGCGCCCGATCTCGTCGAGAATGACGAGCGAGCGCCGCCCCGCCTGATTGAGAATCGTCGCCGTCTCGATCATCTCGACCATGAAGGTCGAGCGCCCGCGCGCCAGATCGTCCGCCGCGCCGACGCGCGAGAACAGCTTATCCACGACGCCGATATGGGCAGCAGTCGCAGGCACGAAGGCGCCCATCTGCGCGAGAATGCAGATCAGTGCGTTCTGGCGCAGATAGGTGGACTTGCCCGCCATGTTGGGGCCGGTGATCAGCGTGATGCGCCCGTCCTGCCCACCTGCCTGCGGGGACAGCGCGCAATCATTGGCCACGAAGGGCTTTCCCGCCGCCCGGCAGGCCGCTTCGACAACAGGATGACGCCCGCCTGTGATGGCAAAGGCGAGGCTGTCATCGACAAGCGGGCGCACCCATCCCGCCTCTGCCGCCAGATGGGCGAGCGCCGCATTGAGGTCGAGCACCGCCAGCGCATCGGCGGCGCGCTTGAGGTCCGGCGAGTGAGCCAGCACAGCCTCGCGCAGCCTCGCGAAATGCGCAAGCTCCAGCGACAGCGCCTGCGCACCGGCCGAGGCGATGCGCGCCTCCAGCCCTCCGAGCTCCGTGGTGGAGAAGCGCATGGCGCCCGCCATGGTCTGGCGATGCACGAAGGTCTGGCGCCACGGGTCCTTGACGAGATCCTCGCCCGCCGCCTGCGGCACCTCGACATAATAGCCGATCATGCCGTTGTGCTTGATGCGCAGCGTCCGGCAGCCGGTCTCCTGCGCATAGCGGGCCTGAAGCGCGGCGATCACCTTGCGCGAATCGGCCTGCAACAGCCGCGCCTCGTCGAGCGCCCCGTCATGGCCCGTCCGCACGAAGCCGCCGTCGCGCGCCATCAGCGGCAGGTCGTCGGCGAGGCAATCTGCAAGCGTGGCGCGCAGATCGGCCGGGGCGGCGGACAGATCCGCCAGCACCGAGGCGAGTTCGCCAGGCAGATCAGGGGACGCTGTGAGTGCGTAAAGCGCGGCGCAGGCATTCAGCCCGTCGCGGATCGCCGCAAGGTCGCGCGGCCCGCCCCGGTCGAGTGACAGTCGCGACAAGGCGCGTGCGATATCGGGCGCGCGCCTCAGTTGCCCGCGCATGGCGTCGCGCAAGGACGGCTGCCCCAGCAGGAAGGCGAGGCCATCCTGCCGACAGGCGATGGCGCCGGGATCGGTCAGCGGCCCGCTCAGCCGCTCGGCCATCAGGCGGCTTCCGGCGGGCGTCACCGTGCAGTCGATCTGGGCGAGCAGGCTGCCCGCCCGTTCGCCGGACAATGTGCGCGTCAGTTCGAGATTGGCGCGCGTGGCCGCATCGATGGCCATGAGCCCGCTCTCGCCGCGCCGCGACGGCGGCGAGAGAGCAGGGCGCTGGCCAAGCTGCGTGCGCTCGACATAGGCGATGGCCATGCCGGCGGCCGCGATCTCGGCGCGGCTGAAGGCGCCGAAGGCGTCGAGCGTGGCCACGCCGAACCAGTCGCACAGCCGCCGCTCGCCCGCGCTGGCATCGAGCCCCTCGCGCGCCATGACGGTCAGCGGCACGCTCTGGCTGCGCCAGTAGTCGAGGAGCGAGGGCTCATCGCGCAGCGTGTCGGGCAGCACGATCTCGCGCGGGTCGAGCCGCGCGATCTCGCCGGGCAAGGCCTCGGGTGTCGTCTCGCTCACGTCGAAGCGGCCGGTGGAGATGTCGAGCGCCGCGACACCGATGGCAATGCCGCCATCCGGGAGCCGCCGCCGCGCGAGCGCGACGAGCAGATTGGCGCGCGCAGGGTCGAGCAGCGCCTCTTCCGTGATCGTGCCCGGCGTCACGAGCCGCACCACGTCGCGGCGGACCACAGCCTTCGAGCCGCGCTTGCGCGCCTCCGCCGGGTCCTCGAGCTGCTCGCAGACGGCGACGCGATGCCCCGCCGCAATCAGGCGCTGGAGATAATCGTCGGCGCGCATGACGGGCACGCCGCACATCGGGATGTCCTGCCCCTGATGCTGGCCGCG
>JBIPLL010000504.1:0-2822 GCA_044368425.1 Beijerinckiaceae bacterium | reverse complement strand
CCGTCGCGCTGCCGACATTCCGGTGCGCACGCCGCAGGAACTCGTGATCCTGGCCTCGATTGTCGAGAAGGAAACTGGTCGAGCCGACGAGCGCATGCGGGTGGCCGGCGTGTTCATCAACCGACTGCAGCGGCGCATGAAGCTGCAATCGGACCCGACGATCGTCTATGGGATTGCAGGCGGAAAGGGCACGCTGGGCCGCGGCATCCTGCGATCTGAAATCACGCGGCCCACGCCCTACAACACCTATGTGATCGAGGGGCTGCCACCCGGACCGATCGCGAATCCCGGCCGTGCGGCCATGGAGGCGGTAGCCAACCCGTCGCGGACGCGCGACCTGTTCTTCGTTGCCGATGGAACGGGCGGCCATGCCTTCGCCGAGACCTATGAGCAGCACCAGCGCAATGTTGCGCGCTGGAGGCAGATCGAGGCAACCCGTGCTTCGGACCCGGCAACGAATGTCGACCGGCTGGAGCCGCCGGCCGACGATCGCAGCGATTCGGCGGGCGATCCCGCAGGGCGTGCCAATGCCTTTGCTCCTGCCGATGGCGGCGTCGACACCTTCCCCGTACCGGGCGCGCGTGCGCCGGGCGCCACCCAGCAGCAGCGTCGCAACCAGCCGGGTGCGGCCAATCCGGCGCAGGGGAGGCGGAATGTCGACGCGTCGGAGGGGACGGCTCGCGATCCGCTTCTCAATCGCAATTTCGACCTGAACACCCCCAAGACCATCCCGCAGATCCGGCCCTGATGCGTCTGCCCTGCACTGGTCAGGGCCGAGCGAATCATTGATCGCGGGCTTTCGGCGCGTGGCGCCGTTGCCAGACGGATCGACGAATGACATCGCCCCTATCGAGCATGACCGGCTTTTCGCGCGAAGGCGGTTCCACCGGCCCTTATGACTGGGCGTGGGAGTTGCGCTGCGTGAACGGGCGCGGCTTCGATCTGCGCCTGCGCTTGCCGCCCGGCTTCGATGCGCTGGGCGAGGATGTGCGCAAGGCCTGCTCAGCGGCCATCCGGCGCGGGAGCCTGCAGGTGAATCTCTCACTGAACCGCGCCGAGAGCGTGGCGAAGGTGCGCATCAACGAGGATGTTCTGTCGGCTGTCCTGTCGGCCGTTTCCCGGCTCGATCTCCCGCCCGGCATGGCGCCGCTCACGATGGACGGGCTCATGGCGGTGCGTGGCGTCGTCGAGGCCCAGGATGGCGACGACGAGAGCGAATTGCGGGCTGCGCTCGATGCCGACCTGCGGCAGGGCCTTGGCAAGGCGGTGGCGGGTCTCGTTGCGGCGCGCAATGGCGAGGGGCTGGCGCTCCATGGCGTGATCGGCGGGCAGCTCGACCGGATGGCGCAGGCACGCGACGCTGCGCAGGCGTGCCCGGCCCGCCAGCCTGATGCCATCAGGGCCCGGCTCGCGGCGCAGGTTGCGCAGCTTCTCGACGTGTCGGCCGGGCTCGATCCGGCGCGGCTCCACCAGGAGGCGGTCCTGATCGCCGTGAAGGCCGACATCCGGGAAGAACTCGACCGGCTCGCCGCTCATATCGCAGCCGCGCGTGCGCTTCTGTCGGAGGGCGGTGCTGTCGGCCGCAAGCTCGATTTCCTGGCGCAGGAATTCGCCCGCGAGGCGAATACACTCTGTGCAAAGGCGAATGATGCGAGCTTGTCGGCCATCGGCCTTGACCTGAAGGCGAGCGTCGAGCAATTCCGCGAGCAGGTACAGAATGTCGAGTGAGACCCTGATGCAGAGCGAAAGCGGTTCCGCCGACAGCGACGGCCCGGCACCCGGCACGGCCGGCGCCGGCATTGCGAGCCTCGCCGGGCGCCGGCGCGGGGTGCTCCTCATCGTGGCTTCGCCCTCGGGGGCGGGCAAGTCGACGCTGAGCAAGAACCTGCTGCAGGTCGACCACGACATCACGTTGTCAGTCTCGGTGACGACACGCGAGCGGCGGCCCAGTGAGATCGACGGCGTACATTACCACTTCATCCCTCAGCGTCGCTTCGAGGCGATGCGTGACGCGGGCGAGTTGCTCGAACATGCCCATGTCCACGGCAATTATTACGGCACGCCGCGCGAGCCCGTGGAAGCCGCGATCGAAGCCGGGCGCGACGTGCTGTTCGACATCGACTATCAGGGCACGCTGCAGCTCTACGAGAAATTGCGGGGCGACATTGCCAGCGTGTTCATCCTTCCGCCCGATGCAGCCGAGCTCAAGACGCGCCTTGAGCGGCGAGCCGACACGCCGGCGGATGCGATCCGGCAGCGGCTGCGCAATGCCCGTATCGAGATCAGCCATTGGGTCGATTACGACTACGTGATCGTCAATGACGACCTGAACAACAGTTTCCGGACATTGCAGGCCATTCTGGGCGCCGAGCGCGCCCGGCGCGGGCGGCTTGTCGGCCTGCCGCATCTGATCGAGTATCTCGACAAGGGGCTCGAGAAGCTGAGCTGACCCCATGCGGCGTCGCGAGGCAGTGGCGCCCTGCGACGGGGCGTGCTAAACGCGCCGCCGAGAGGATGGTCGACCGGGTACAGCGTGCCTGGCCGGGCGTCCCGTTATCTTGTGGTGGCCTGCGTGCCGCCCCTTCGTGGCGGAAGCGCCGCGGGGACCCTCCATCAGCTTGCGGTGACATGGAACAGGTTCTGATCGTCATTCATCTCATCATCGTCCTGGCTCTGGTCGGGATCGTGCTCCTGCAGCGGTCGGAGGGCGGCGGCCTTGGCATGGGCGGTGGCGGCGGCGGAGGTGGCGGCGTCTCGGGCTTCATGACCGGGCGAGGCCAGGCCAATGCGCTGACGCGGGCGACCGCAATTCTCGGCGCGGC
>JBIPLL010000503.1:0-2824 GCA_044368425.1 Beijerinckiaceae bacterium | reverse complement strand
GCCGGGTCGGCGGGCTTCTCCACGAAATCGAAGGCGCCCGAGCGCATGGCATTGAGCGCCATGGCCACATCGGCATGGCCGCTGATCAGGATCACCGGCACGTCGGGATCGATCTCATGCACCTCGCGCAGCACGGCGAAACCGTCGCGCGCCGGCATCTTCACGTCGCTCAGCACGACGGCCGGGCTGTCGCGGCGCAGATATTCGCGCGCCTGCATCAGCGAAGAGCAGGCTTCGACATGGAAGCCTGCCAGCTCAAGGGTCTGGGCATAGGCATCCAGCACCTCCTCGTCGTCGTCGATCAGAATGACGCCCGGATTCACGATGCAGTCTCCATGGCCGCCCGCAGCTCGATGACGAAGGTCGCGCCGTCATCGGTCGAATGGGCCGACAGCGCGCCGCCGAAGTCGCGGACGAGATTGTAGGAAATGGTCAGGCCGAGACCGACCCCCTCCCCCGGTGGCTTGGTGGTCACGAAGGGATCGAACAGGCTGCTGGCCACCTCCGGCGCAAGTCCCGGCCCGTTATCGGCGACCGTGATCCTGACCACGTTGTTGCGCTGTTCACAGGCGATGGCGATCCGGGGATCGGGGCGGTTCGCCACGGCATCGATGGCGTTTCCGATCAGGTTCACGAAAACCTGCTCGAGCCGGATGTCGTTGGCCTCCGCCATCAGGTCGCCGGCGATGGCAAGGTCCAGCCGCACGCTTGTTTCCTTGAGCCGGCTCGCGAGGATCACGGACGCGCCCTCGACCGTCTCGCGGATCGAAACGGGCTTCAGCGTGAGTTCGGAGCGACGGGCGAAGCGACGAAGCTGGTTGACCACCAGCGCGGCGCGCGACGTCAGATCCTGCACCTTGCCGATCACGCGCGCCGCGCCCTTCTCGTCGCCCCGCTCCAGCAGGATCGCCGCATTGTGGGCCTGCGACCGGATGGCGTTCAGCGGCTGGTTGAGTTCATGGGCGATACCTGCGGACAGATGGCCAAGCGCCGCCAGTTTCGCCGACTGGACGAGATCGTTCTGGGTCCGGCGGAAGCCTTCCATGGCGCGCGCCATGTCGGAGAGCTCGTCGGAGCCGCGCACCTCGATGGGTGCCGGAACGCGGCCGGCAGCCAGCATCCGGGCGGACTCGGCGAGGCTGCGGATGCGCGCGATGAGGCTGCCGCGCACATAGAGCGTGCCCATGATGAAGGCGGCGAGCACGGCCAGCGCCGCGATCAGGGCCAGCAGATTGCGGCCGAGCGCGATCGATCCTGCCGCCGCCCGGCCCGACGCGGCGGCGTCTTCCGACGCGATCCGGATGATCCGGCCGACCTGCTGGTCAAGATCGCGGATCAGGGCGCGATTTTCGGTGAGAAGATCGGTCGTCTGCAACTGGTGGGACAATTGCTGGCGGCGCAGGCCGGGCAGGCCTTGCGGCCCGGACAGCTCGATCAGCCGCAGCAGGATCTGGCGCAGCGTGATCGTGTCGGCCACGTCCTCCACCCCTGCGAGCTGCGCGCGGATCAGGTCCACCGTCTCGGCAAGGAAGTGATCGTCGATTGCCAGTTGTTCCAGCTCTGCGACCGATGCGATGCGGCTGAGCAGGCCGACCGCGAGATTGGCATGGGACGAGGCCTGCAGGATCGCCTCGGCTCCCCGAATGCGCTGGCGGATCTCGCGGGCTCCTTCGCGCGACTCGCCCGCTGCCGCCTCAAGCCGCTCCAGCGTGACCTGGATCACGAAGCGGGCATCCTCGATGAGCGGCTCGGCCTCCTCGACGAAATCCGAGTGCAGCCCCCTCACCTCGCGCAGCAGGCGGTCATTGTCCTGACGCAGCGCGATTGCCTGCACGGTCTGGCGTCGGATCGCGTCGAGATTGAGGGCGAGCCGGTCGACGGTGGTCATCATGTCCTCCGACCGCGTCGAGGATGCTCCGGTCAGAACGAGGCGCAGGTCGGCGATGCGGGCGGCGAGACGCTGGGCGGTCTGCTCGACCTGCTCGTTCGACAATCCCTGCGCCAGCAAGGGGGCCGCTGCCGCAATATTGCCGGCGATCTGGGCGATCTCGGCGGAGGCGGTGGCGGCCGGCAGGTCCCTTTCGCCGATCTGGCGCATCGACAGGCTCAGCCGCTCATAGGAAAAGAAGCCGACGAGGGCGGCGGTCACAGCGAGCAGGGCCGACAGCCCGAAGGCGACCCCAAGCCGCCCGCCGATGCCCATCGGGGAAAGCTGCATGCGGCTCATGGCTGCACTCCCCGGAGAACCGGTTCGCCATCGGACAGGCGCGTGACCAGCCGGTCGAGGGCCTGCTCGGCTCGCGCGAACTGGGTCTCGGCGGAGGCGCGCACCTTCTCGATGAAGGCAGCCTGTCCGGCTGGTGCGGGGGCTCCCCTGGCGATGCGATGCAGTTCGGGCCAGTTGCCGTCGATGCCGATGATCGCCAGTTCCTCGGGCAAGCGACGCGCCAGTGCGGCGGCCTCCGCATGTTCCGCAAGCATATCGGCACGGGTGCCGATCAGGGTGCCGACCTCCGCATGGCGGCGCCAGAAGCGCTGCAGGCGGGCGAGGCGTTCCGTGACCAGTTCGTCGAAGAGCAGGTTGACCAGTTCGTAGCGCTGCCCGGACAGCTTCGCGTCGAGGCGGAAGCCCGAACCTGTCTGCGCCGCCAGATCAAACAGGTCGGGCCTGGGCCAGTTTCCGTCCACAGCCATGACCGGGTGGCGCCCGATGCGCGGGTCGGCGACCAGACGCTGCCCCTCCTCGCCCAGCACGAAGGCCGCGAAGCGACGCGCCTCCTCCGGCTGGCGGGCGCCGCGCAAGACGGCGATGGAGCCCGGCAGA
>JBIPLL010000664.1:0-2827 GCA_044368425.1 Beijerinckiaceae bacterium | reverse complement strand
ACGCCGTCGAAGAATCGGCCCAAAGCTTTCCCCGAGGAGTAGGCTCAAGCCACCTCGACCGCAACTCGCCCCACAACCGTTCGCCTTGCGGCTTCCCGCCATGATCACCCTGTCCGTTTTTTCTTCGTCGGGTTGGGCTTCTCCGATGATCACTTTCGAAAGGGGTTACCAATCGCCCGCCAGATGGAAAGCAACGTGATCGTGTGAAAGACTGCGATCCCAAGATTACTGATCACCACAGGGTGATGAAGCGTTCCTACAGTGAAAGGTGTCGTCATCTTGTAGAGAATCTGCACCGCCAACATTGCGGCAACGGACCTTGGATTGCGAGAGGCGAGCAACAGGAAAGAGGCGATGAGAAGGCTGAGATAAACGGAAAGGAGAATGCCACGTGCAGGTGTCGCCTCGCCATAGCTTAGCTGTGACCAGCGGGCATCCGTCATGAGACCTGCGCAGACGGGCAGGAGCACGGCAATGTTGAACAGCAGCGAGAAGACGATCAGCCTTTTCATCGGAGATGTGAATCGATTTGGAGGATCAACATGAATGAAGGCGAGAGGAGGAAGACGCCGGGCATCTTGTTGAAACTCAAACGCCCGCGCCGTGTTTGGCCCGCTGGCGGGCGGCAGCGGCATGAAGGCCCTTATTAGATGCCTTGCCCCACTCGAGCGATCACGGTTCGTTCGGCAAACAGGCTTTCACCCGTCTGCGCGCCTACTCTGGCACGATGCCAAGACCGTGTCAATCGGCAGCCCTGGGATCACCGCAGGCCTGAACGAGGCAGGAAGACGCCTGGCATCTTGTTTAAGTTGCTGACGCAGGCCGGTAGTTTTAAGATCGATTGGCCAACTGCGCGGCGGCGTGCTCGATGGCATCGGCTAGGTAGAGGCCGTGCCGGTCGGCATAGGCGGTGAAGGCTGCGTGGGTGGCCTCCGAAACGCGGGGCAGGTTGCACACGCGGGGAATGGTCCGGCGTGGCTGTCCGCGCTTGCGCTTGGGGGGAGATGTGGCAGGCTCGGGGATTGATCCGGCGCCTTCGGGTGTGGGTGATTTCATGACATGTCTGTTGTGGCCGCACGGGTGTGAAGACCCGCGCGGCGTTTTTGTTTGAGGGGTGGTTTGGAGGGAGGGAGTGAAGCTGGGGGGGCTTTAATCGCGATGGGCCAACTGCGAATGGGCGAGTGCGAACTTTGCCGCGTGCTCGATGGCATCGGCTAGGCTGGGGGTCTTTCCTGCGGGGGTGATTAGGGTGGCGAGGGTTTGAAAATTGGCCAAGCACTCGGGAGAGACGCGGGAAAGTTGAACGTGGCGGCCTTTGTTGGGGGCTCCGGCTCCGGGTGCTCGTTGACGAACGGTACCGGCTTTGGTAAGGTCGGGATGTGAAGGCTTCGGCTGTTTCATGTCTCGATTGGATTTGGGACTGCCCGGCGGGAATGATAGCCCGCCGGGCGCTCTTGTTTTAGAGGGTGAGGATGGTCTCGAGCCATTGTTTGAGAGGAAGATGCCTGGCATCATTTTCGTGCCCTCTCTAGCTTCTGGACTTCCGCTTTGATTTTTTTTGAATGCTCGCGGCACCTCTTTTTTAGTTCCCGCCGAATGGTCGGATGGAGTGGTGGTAATTCATATTCCCATTCACGCTTACCCTGAAAAAAATCTTCAAATCCATTTTCTTCAAGGGCATCTGCGAGCAGCCTAGCCGCTTCATTAAGGATCTGGGCAGGAACTTTGGCCAACGCTTTGGAGTCCGTCGACATCAGGTCGAATTCGTCGTAGCTTACATCAATTACGTCACTTGGCACAAACGCAGTAAAATGGTCCGGGCCAGTATCATTGAGCAATTCATTCTCTTCAATTTCATGAGTTTCAATGTAGTGTGCGATAGTTTTTCGGTTGTCATCATCTCTGAGGACCCAGACGTCGGTTTCTATCCTGACTATTGACTCTCCCGAGGATTCCGATTGAGACACTACTCTCCCAGCTGACTTTATACGGTGCTCGCAATTGCAATAAAAGTCGTGACCCCAGTTGGCAGCGAAGTCCTCTGACGCTTTTTGTATTAGATCCTCCATAGCTAAATGCTTATACTGCTAGATGGCATGGTTTTGTCAGGCGGGCGTGGGACCCGCAATATTGACGGCCTATGAACCCATCAACTCAATCCCATCAGACTGAAATCTGTCAATCAATCAAGCTGGGCATCGACGCCACATCCACATCCACCTCCGCCTCCCCAACGCCTCCATGCGCAAGGAAGATGTCTGGCGTCTTTTTCGCGCTAAGCCACCTTCGCCTTTTCCTGAATCGCTAGGATGCGCATGATGGTCTCATTGAAGGCCTGTTTAAACGCATCATCTTGCCTCAGCATGTAGAGCTCCATGTCCGTCTTCCGTTGGGCTAGCACCGCTTGATTGATCAGCGTTTCAAGGGCGAGACGACGATTCTGCTCGTCGGGGTTGTCCACCACCTGCTTTTGATAGTCAGCGCTTTGCTTCACCCGTTCCACAATGTTCACCAGCTTCACGCGTTGCTCCTCCGGTGTGGCGCTCCAGGCGCTAAACCAGCGCTCGTTGAAAGCAGCGATGATGTCGTTGAGGGGCTCACGCTCCTCCTCGCCGCCGTGATGGCCGCGCACGTTGGGGTTCTGGGGATCGATAGTTGTCGGTGAGGGATCCAGTCCGATGTGTTCGTTTAGCTTCACGCGTTCGAGGGCGTAGGTGCTGAGGTCCACGCTTTCCAGCAGGGCATCCAGCTCCTCTTTGTCTTTGTCCTTCACCTTCAGCTTGGAGATCAGGAACTTTAGGAACCAGTACAGCTTCTCCCAGTTCAG
>JBIPLL010000502.1:0-2829 GCA_044368425.1 Beijerinckiaceae bacterium | reverse complement strand
AGCCGCCATCGACAGCGCCCGCCGGTCATGGGGGTCGAGGCCGCCCAGCATCTGCTCCTGAAGCCTGAAGGCCAGCACGCGCGCGATCAGATCCTTCGAGAAGCCTTCCGGGGCCCGCTTGCCCGTCTGCTTGCGCCACCGCACCCGCAGGTCGTCGATGGACATCGCGGCCAGGGCTGCCAGCTCGTTGTTGAGGTCGACCGCTCCGCCCACCACCTTGCGCCGACGCGCACCGTTCTGCGCCGACACGGTCAGGACCTCGCCCCGTTCGTGATGGCTCCGGTGATCCGGACGCGTGCGTGCCCGTCTGCATCCGGCCTGCGTTCAATCGCATGGCCGCGCATGGGCCGTCCGCCGACAGCCGCCCGGGTCGTGGGTGGCAGCTGATACAGCTTCTCGGTCGCACCGTCTGCATGAGCTGCGGCCTTCCACAGGATGATCGACCGGGTGTCGGTGAGGTGCGGCATGGTTCTCCTCCAGCGTGCTGCCAGCATCCTGCTGTCACCAGCACGACCCCGCATGGACATCTGGCCAGCGGGGCAGGGGAGACGAGTTCGCATGGACCTCACCCGCAGTGACGCTCCGCTGCGGCACGAAGTCCAGTCCGGAAAGGTGCTGGTCACGACTGAATCGCCGGCCTGTTCCAGATAGGCTCAGGATAGGCCCTCATCTGCGGCGGTTCAGTCCATCCCTCGTCTGGCCTGACTTGAACTTTGCTTACGGGGAAAACTCAGCGGCAGGTCAGTTCAGTCCCACTGCAAAGGGTCAACCCCACTCGCTGCCTATGACGCGCTGACGCTGCGCTTCGATCAGCTGCCGCGGTTTTCTCGCTGATGCGCCCGTGCGAGTGACTGATTCGCGCCTTCACGAGCGAGGGGGCGTGTGGGTCGTGGTGTCCGGCGTGCGCCGCCTGGCGCCAACGAAGCGCCGTCTGATTCAGGCACATTCCCCTTCCATCGCATAGATGCCGAATCCAAATCTCTTGCCCAATATGGAATACAATTATACAAAACTGAGCATGACGAATGATCCCGCTCTCTTCCGCCTCAATCTCGGCGATCCGTCCGAGAGCCGTGTCTATTATCTCCCCCATTTCCTTGCGCAGGAGGCCGGCTATTTCGCCGCACAGGGCCTTTCCGTCCGTTTCCAGCGCACGCAGGGCGGTGGTCATACGGCCATGGGTGGGCAGATCGGCCCCGTCGTCGACGGCGAGGCGGATGCCTGCGTCGGCGGGCCGATGGTGACGATGAAGCTGCGCGAGGACGGGATCGCCGGCATCGTCAATTTCTGCGCGCTGGTCCGCGCCAATCCTTGGGTGATCGCCGGCCGCGACGGACCCGTCGCGGGCCTGCATGCGCTGGCGGGAGGGCGGATCATCGATGCGGCCAATGTCGCCACCGCGAATTTCTGCCTGCGCGACGCGCTGGCGGCCGCAGGCCTTGCCCAATACGTGACGATCGAGCCGGGTTCGGGCGATCTCGATGCTGATCTCGGGAGGACGCGTGCGGATGGCCGAATCCACATCCACCATTCGCTGCATGCGCTGGGCCCCGCTCTCGCGAGCGGAGCGCTGCGGCTCGCCTTATCCATGGCGACGGTGACGCCGCCCGTTCCGTGGAGCGCCTATATCGCACGGTCGGATCGCATGGCCGCCGCGCCCGATCTGTTCCGGCGGTTCCGCCGCGCCATCGAGGCGGCGCTCGCCGATGTCGCCGGCAGGCCTCCCTCCGAGATCGCGGATTGTGTCGCTGCCCATTATCCGGACTATCCCCGGGACGCGCTTGCTATGGTGATCGAAACCTACCGCGACGGTGGCTGCTTCGCTCCCGACGGACGCATTGCCCGGACCGACATGCTGGCCTTCGCGACCATCATGCAGCGAGCGGGCTGGCTCACCGCGATGCCGGCAATCCCGGAGCTGCTTGATCCGGAGATTGCCGTATGACCGCCTTCGGCACCATCATCGCCAATGCCCGCATCGTCACGCCGGGCGGTATCGTCGAAGGGTCTCTCGGTCTGCGGGACGGGCGGATCGCGGCGATCGCGGTGGGCGCGTTGTCGGGCGAGGCACGCGAGCGGATCGACGCCGAGGGGCTTCTCGTCTTGCCGGGTGCCATCGATGTGCACGTCCATTTCACCGGTTCCACCGACGACGCGTCGCAGGAGGTGCGCGACGGTAGCCTCGGTGCCGCCGCGGGCGGCGTGACGACTTTCGTCGAAATGCCGCATTCGGCCCCGCCGGCGACGCGCCTTTCGGATTTTCTCGCCAAGCGCGACATGATCGCCCGCAACGCCATGATCGATTTCGGGCTCTGGGCCGGGCTCGACGGCCGTAACGACGACGAACTCGTGACGATGGCGCGAGCCGGCGCGCTCGCCTTCAAGGCCTTCCTGTGCGGCGGCGCGCCCGATGGCGAGGCGCCCGATCCGCGCGGCCTGCCTCGTCTCGACGATGACGGGCTGGTGCGCGCCATGCGCGTCCTTGTGCCGCTGCGGGGCCTCATCGGCATCCATGCCGAGAACCATTCCATGCTGCATGGCGCCATCAACCGCCTGAAGGCGGCCGGCCGTCACGATCCGCGCGCCCATGCGCAGGCCGGGCCGGAACTTGCTGAAATCGAGGCCGTTGCCCGCGTCATCGCCCTGACCCGCGAGGAGGGCGCGCGCACGCATATCGTCCATCTCAGTTCCGCGCGTGCCGGATCGCTGATCGCCGCCGCCCGCGCCGATACCGACATCAGCGTCGAGACCTGCCCGCATTATCTCGTCCTCGACGAGGACGACCTCGTGCGCATCGGCGCCGACGCGCGGTGCGGGCCGCCTCTGCGC
>JBIPLL010000500.1:0-2841 GCA_044368425.1 Beijerinckiaceae bacterium | reverse complement strand
CTGGTCGGTCACCAGATTGTCGCGGTAATTGCCGGTTTCTACACCGAACATGGCCAGCGAGCAGGTTCCGAGAAAGTAATGCTCGATCGGCCCATGGCGGCTCAGCAATGCGCCGGGCGCGAGGTCGGGCGGCGGATAGAGCACCCCGATGGGGCGCCAGGAATGATCGACCCACGGATTGTCGAGGGCGCGACGCTCGGCCACGATGCCGATCTCGATATAATCACGCGCCATGGCGGCCTCCGCTCTTGCAGTCATCGTTCTTGCGGTCGCCACTCTTGCGGTCGTCTCGCAGGGGCAGGCCCGCGATGAGGTTCTGCGGCTTCACGCGCACGAGGCGCTCCTCGTCCATCGCAAGCATCAGCCAGACGGGATGGCCCTGCACGCGCTCGAGCACGGGCACGTCCGCCGGCAGGTCGAGCCGGAACAGGGCGAGCACGCGCGCCTGATCCTCCGGCGAGACAGGTTTTCCCTGCCAGAGGCGGTTGCCGATCGCGGTCGCCTGCGCATCGAGGCCGACGAACCAGCGCCAGTCCCTGTCCTCGATCGTCTCGACCGGCGTGATCGCCGGGCGGATGCCGAGGACCCGCTCCACGAAGGCTGCGAGCGCGCGGGCGAAAGCCTGACGGCCCCCGGGCGATCCTCCCAGATCGAAGGCCATGTCGAACGCGTCGCTGCGGCTCCAGTAGGTGGAGGCGTTTTCGAGCGTCAGGACTGGTATCTCCGAGACGGCCGGACCGCCCAGCATGGCGAGCAGGGGCGAATTATGGCGGTCATGCTCGTGACGCTCGATGATGTCTGAATCGGCGAGCAGGGTCGAACCTTCGTGGAAGGTGACCCGCTGGGGCCGGAACAGGATCTCGGCCGCGCGCGCGACCCAGGGATCGCCCTCGTCCTCGATCGCGGCGCGGGCGATGGCGTGCACGATCTGGTCGAGGAAAAGCGGCGGCAGGCGGCCTGCTCCCTCTCGGGCGATGCGGGCATAGGCGCCCTCCAGCGTGGGGGCGCCGAGAAGCCGCGCGCGCAGTTCCAGGATCAGTTCCCAGTTTTCGCGCGCATCCGCATCGGCGAGCCCGGCAAGCTCCGATGGCGCCACCTCGCTGCGCGGCTGCGCCATCAGCCGGGCATGGAGCGCCCGCTCGACGTCGCAGGCTTCGTCCGGAGGCATGAGCTCGGGCCGAGCAAGATAGGCGAGCAGGAAAGCATCGGTCACGACCATGCCGCGTGTCTGCGGGTCGGGATCGAGCAGGAGGTGCCCGCTCGACACCCAGAAATCGTGGCGCGGCGCGAGATCGGGCGCAGGCGTCGTTGCCGCGAGCGTGGTGGGTTCGGTCATGGCTTGCCCTCCGTCGGGGCGGGGGCGCGCCCCAGCGAGAGAAGATCGACATGTTCCTCGACCTCGACCTCGTCCTCGTCGGTCTCGACGAATTCGAAGGCGCGGAACTTGCCGGAAGTGAGATCGCTCGCGCGCCCGCCATCGCTGCGCGGCGTCAGCGTGCGGAAGCGTTCGCGCAGCTCGCCATCCTCGATGCCGCGCTGGAGAGCCAGCAGCGTGCCCTCGGGATGATCGCAAAGCGATGCCGCAAAGGCCATCTCCTCGCGCGCAGCTTCGATTGCGGTGGCGAGATCGGGCGCTCCGCAATGTTCCACGAGGCGCTGGGCCAGGAGCTGCGTGGCTGCCTCCAGCTCATCGGGACGGGCGGGAGTGACGACCGCGAGCGTCGAGAAGCCGAAGCCCTCGATGCCGACAAAGCCCGAGCGGAAGGCGACGCGCTCCTTGGGGTCCATGCCGGCCGGATCGCGGTCCACGAACAGGAACGAGCCCGGCACGGCCCACTGACCGGGCTCGGCGGGGCGCGCGAACACGAATGTATCGGACGGGTCGAGACGGATCGTGCGCGGGAGCTTCACAGGCGAGGCCCTCCGGTCTGCGGATCGAGCCAGGACGGACTTGCCAGCGCCTCGACAAAGATGCGCCGGCGCGTCCCCTGGTCGGAGCGCATGAGCAGATCGCCATTGGCGTCGATGCCGTGGCTGACACCCTTCACGCGGGCCAGGCGGTCGAGCCAGCGCTTGGCCAGCGGCTTGGCGCCGCGCTCGCTCCAGTCATGCATGCCGGTCATCAGGTGGCGCGCGAAGCTTTCGATCAGGTCGATGGCCTCGACCTCTTCGAAGCCCAGTTCGTCCAGGGCCACCGCATCCGGGCGCAGGCCGGGATCGGGGGCGACGACGAGCGAGGAGCGCAGCTGCGCACCGAAGACGAGCCAGTCGGGGGGCAGGTGATCGGGGGCGCCATCCGGCCAGCCAAGGCGCCCGCCACCGAGGAGACCGCCATCGAACCGCAATGCGTCCGGCCAGTCGAAACTGATCGGCCGCTCGGGCGGGCAATGCACAGCCAGGGCATCGGCGACCGCATTCATGCACGGATAGAAGACCAGGCGCGCGAGCGCGAGCGGCTCCTGCGGCTCCAGAACGATCGCGAATTCGACGAGATCGAAGCGGCGAACCCAGACGAGCGTTCCCGCACCCTCCTGCGACGCAATGGCGCAGGCATGGGCGAAGGCATCGCCCGATTCGCGCAAGCTTCTCTCGGTGAATCCCGGCGGAAGGTCGAGCGGGCGCTGCAGATCGGCGCTGGCGCCCATCCGTACGGCCATCGCACGCGGCATTCTGTCGGACATGGGGGTTCCCTCGTGCGTCTCTGGCCGTCGCAGGCGAAGCAGCTCCCTTTGAAGGGGGGCGTATTTGCCTGACGCGGCCATGTCTTTGTTTTAGACTCATTCCATATAAGAGGGCTCAACGCCAAGACGAGAGGGGCCGACCCCGGTTGAAAGCCCGCTC
>JBIPLL010000499.1:0-2844 GCA_044368425.1 Beijerinckiaceae bacterium | reverse complement strand
CATCGAGGCCGTTCTGGCCGATCTCGCCAGCGGGCGGCCGATGGACCGGCTCGTCTGCGGCGATGTGGGCTTCGGCAAGACGGAGGTCGCGTTGCGTGCAGCCTTCGCGGTCGCCATGAGCGGGCGGCAGGTCGCCGTCGTGGTGCCCACGACCCTGCTGGCGCGACAGCATTTCCGTACCTTTGCCGAGCGGTTCAAGGGCCTGCCGCTCAAGGTCGGCCAAGCATCGCGCTTTGTCGGGTCGGGCGACCTGAAACAGGTCAAGTCGGGGCTTGCCGACGGCACGCTCGATATTGTCGTGGGCACGCATGCCCTGCTCGGCAAGGCCATGCAGTTCAAGGATCTCGGCCTCGTGATCGTCGACGAGGAGCAGCATTTCGGCGTCGGCCACAAGGAGCGCCTGAAGGAGCTGCGGGCCGAGGTGCATGTGCTGACGCTTTCGGCCACGCCCATTCCGCGCACCCTCCAGCTTGCGATGACGGGCGTACGGGATCTGTCGATCATCGCGACGCCGCCCGTCGACAGGCTGGCGGTGCGCACGTTCATCACGCCCTTCGATCCGCTCGTGATCCGCGAGGCCTTGCTGCGCGAGCGCTATCGCGGCGGTCAGGCCTTCTATGTCGTGCCGCGCATCGATGATCTTGCCGAGATCACGACGTTCCTTGCCAAGGAGGTCCCCGAGGTCAAGGTCGCGGTGGCCCACGGCCAGATGGCGGCAGGCCAGCTCGAGGACGTGATGACGGCCTTCTACGAGGGCCAGTTCGATGTGCTGCTCTCGACGACCATCGTCGAGTCGGGCCTCGACATCCCGACCGCCAATACGCTCATCGTACATCGCGCCGACATGTTCGGGCTGGCGCAGCTCTATCAGCTGCGCGGGCGCGTGGGCCGCGCCAAGACGCGCGCCTATGCCCTGTTCACCGTGCCGGTCAACCGCAATCTCACGGTCCAGGCGGAGCGCAGGCTCAAGGTGCTCCAGTCGCTCGATACGCTGGGCGCGGGCTTCCAGCTTGCCAGCCACGACCTCGACATTCGCGGCGCGGGGAACCTGCTCGGCGAGGAGCAGTCGGGCCATATCAAGGAGGTGGGCTACGAGCTGTACCAGCAGATGCTGGAAGAGGCGGTCGCGCAGCTCAAGTCCGGCGCGGTGGAGGAGGCCGAGGACCAGTGGTCGCCGACTATCGCCATCGGCACGCCGGTCATGATTCCCGAGAGCTATATCGAGGATCTCGAATTGCGGCTCTCGCTCTACCGGCGCCTGTCGACGCTGGACACCGATCAGGAGATCGAGGGCTTCGGTGCCGAGATGATCGACCGGTTCGGCCCCCTGCCCGACGCGGTGCGGCAATTGCTCAAGATCGTGTCGATCAAGGCCCTGTGCCGCCGTGCCAATGTCGAGAAGGTCGAGGCCGGCCCGAAGGGAGCGATCATCGCCTTCCGCAACGACTCCTTCGCCAACCCGGAGGGCCTCGTTGGCTATGTCGCCGAACAGGGGTCGTTCGCGAAAGTGCGGCCGGACATGAAGATCGTGTTCATCCGCGACTTCAACGATGCGGAGGAACGGCTGAAGGGCACCGCAACGATCATGCGCAATCTCGCGCGCATCGCGGAACGCAAGCAGGCGGCCTAACGCAAGAGCAGCGTCTCAGGCGAGTTCGGCCCGGGCGCGCGCCATAAGGCCGCGCGCGGTCTCGTGACCCTCGCGCTCGACGAGCGACACGCGCGGCGGCACGCCCTTGGCAAGGACCGCGAGGCCGGACTCGGTTTCGGCATCGAAGCAGATTTCCAGGCGACGCAATGCACGCGCCGCATCCTGGGCAGATGTCGCGACGAAGGCGCAGGCGAACAGGCCGTCACCGAGATAGGACACGGCGTCCTCGGCCCGCAGGACGCGCGGGATCAGGTGACCGCAGGCGCCAATCACGCGAGGGGCTATCGCCATGTCGAGAACGGGCAATTCGACCAGGCAGAGCGTCAGCGCGGAGCCGGTCTCGCTCATGTCATCGACCAGTCGCACCAGATGCCGACCGAAAAAGGCGCCTGTGAAGACACCCGATATCGGGTTGATCACGCCGGGGCTCGTAACGTCGCGCAGGTTGGCGGCCACGAAATGGCGCAACCGGTGCTCAAGGCCGGGGGCCGACACGAAATAGGACAGGATCAGCGGATCGATGGTCGCGGGCACGAGATCGATTCCCTGCGGGACACCGCTCGGGCCGAGGCTGACGAGACTGGCCTGGCCACGATCGACGACGGCAATCGGTGCGCTGTTGAAGCGGCTGTCGCGCTGGATCCAGCGGATCTTCGCACCGGCAAGCTCGGGCCAGATCATCGGATCGACGACGAATGCGTCGGGCTCGAAGGCATCGGCCGCCGCGTCCAGCTGCTCCAGCGGGGCATGGCGCACGTCGTGGCCCAGAGCCGCAAGGCCGGAGATCATCCGGCTCAGCGTGCCTTCCGGCCCCGACAGGAGCACGCGCAGCGGCGCCTCGACCTGTTGCTGCCCGTCCCGGGCGATATGAATGCCGAAGTCGGCAAGTGTCTCCTGGCGCCGCGCGAATTCCTCACGCAACACCTTCAGGCGCAGCGCGGAGCGCAACCGGTGACCCAGCCGCTGGCGCAGGGCGATCAGCGGCAGCACGTCGTCCACAACGGGGCGCGCGGCCGCGCAGGCCTGAAAGGAGATTTCCTCGCCCACGAGGATGACGGGCACGTTCCGGGTTTCTTGCAGCGACTTGAGATGGGCGGCGAGCGCCATGAAGGGACCGTAGCCTGAAGCGCCACGCCCGTCCGGCAATCGGATCATCACCGCATCGGGGCGGCGCATGGACTGCATGACATCAG
>JBIPLL010000498.1:0-2845 GCA_044368425.1 Beijerinckiaceae bacterium | reverse complement strand
AGTGCACGCGGCATCGTCAAGCGCTATGGCCGGGTGGTCGCGCTCGACCAGGCTGATTTTGACCTGATGCCCGGCGAGATCCTCGCCGTCATTGGCGACAACGGTGCCGGCAAGTCGTCGCTGATCAAGGCGCTGTCCGGCGCGATCCAGCCCGACGAAGGCGAAATCCGCCTGGAAGGGCAGCCGGTTCAGTTTGCCTCGCCAATCGCGGCGCGGATGGCCGGCGTCGAGACCGTCTATCAGAACCTCGCATTGTCGCCGGCTCTCTCCATCGCCGACAACATGTTCATGGGGCGCGAGTTGCGCCGGCCTGGCGTGCTTGGATCGGTCTTTCGCATGCTCGACCGGCCGCGCATGGAAAAGGAAGCCCGTGCACGCCTCTCCGAACTGGGCCTGATGACGATCCAGAACATCAACCAGACGGTCGAGACACTTTCGGGCGGGCAGCGCCAGGGCATCGCGGTCGCGCGTGCCTGCGCTTTCGGCTCGAAGGTTGTGATCATGGACGAGCCGACCGCCGCGCTCGGCGTGAAGGAATCACGCCGCGTGCTCGAGCTGATACTCGACGTGAAGCGCCGGGGTATGCCAATCGTGCTGATCAGTCACAATATGCCGCATGTCTTCGAGGTGGCAGACCGGATCCATATCCATCGCCTCGGGCGCAGGCTTTGCGTCATCGATCCCAAGGCCTGGTCGATGTCCGATGCGGTCGCCTTCATGACCGGCGCGAAGACGCCACCGGAGCAGCCCCCCGCAGCGTCGGCTGCGGCTTGAGCCTGACGATCGTGCAGACCGAAACACACCAGATGTCGGATATCCCGGATGACTGCGTCGCGGACCTCGCGAACAGGATTTACGGCGCAGCCGCGAATTCCCGCCGGTTCATCGTCGCCATTGCCGGGCCGCCCGGGTCGGGCAAGTCGACCATCGCGCACGCGCTGACAGAAAGCCTCAACCAGCGGGAGGACGGCATCGCCGCCCTGTTTCCGCTGGACGGCTTTCACTTCGACGACGCCATCCTGAAGGCGCGCGGCGACCTGGCACGCAAGGGCGCACCGCACACATTCGACGTCGCGGGCTATCGGGCTACGCTTGATCGTCTGCGCCAGGATCTGTCCGAACCGGTGGCGATTCCCCTCTTTGACCGCGGCCTGGAATTGTCACGCGGCAGTGCGGCCCTGATCGAGCCCGGCCACCGCATCGTGGTGACAGAAGGCAATTACCTGCTGCTCGATGAGCAGCCTTGGTCTGGGTTGTCGCAGACATTCGACCTGTCAATATTCATCGACTGCCTGGAGGAAGAGCTCGACCGACGCCTGCGGGACCGGTGGCGATTCTTTCGTCTGCCACCTGAAGAGATCGAGCGCCGCGTCTGCGGCAACGACTTGCCCAATGCACGTCTTGTGCGCGACCATTCTCGGCCGGCCGATATCCAGCTGCTGTAGTCACGCCGCCCCCGCGCCTGCCCCCACAAGCGCCACCACACTTCTCACCGCACCTTCGATCAGCCCTCCGATCCCGCCCGCCAGCGCCTTGGCAAGTGCGCCAAGATCGGTGGGCGAGAAGGTGGAGGTGACCTTGACCTTGGCCTGAACCGGAAAGGGCGGATCATCGGGGAAGTCGATGCGCATCACCTGCTGGCGGTCGACCGACCGGAAGGTGAGCTGGAATTCCGGCGGGATGGCGTCGGTCACCTCGTCGATGCGGCTGATGCGCCCATGGCGGCGCGTGCCTCCCTCGCTGACGACGACCCGGTCGCCGACCGACAGGCCATAGAGCCGGTTCGTCGGCACATAGGCCAGAACGTGGCGCTCGCCGCGATAGATCTCCATCGCCCGCTCGGCCACCTGCAGCACCTGTCCGGGATGGGGCACCCGCGGACCGACAAGCCCCTCCCCTGCCGCAACGACGCGCCCGCCATTGAAGGTGACACGCAGTCCCTCCAGCACATCGTCCAGCGACTGCCGGCTGGAGGACAGCGTACCGACCTCAGTCATGAGCGCGGACCGCTCCGCCGACAACTGCGCCTCCTCGCGCTCGGCCTCGTAGAGATCGCGCGCCACCTCCGTCTGCCGCGCATTGGTGGTAAGTTGGCGGGCAGCCAGCCGGTTCATGCGCTCGATGCCCTGCTGTGCCCGCTCCCGCCGCGCCATCGCCAGCGGGATCAACTGGTCGAGCGTGTCGATGCGCGAGCGCACCTGCGATTCGCGGGCGACCAGCGTGGCGCGCTTGCCGCCCACATCCGCCATCCGGTCGAGAATTTCCGCCGATTGCAGCGTCATGAGCGGCGTCCCGGCCTCGACACGGTCCCCCGGCTTCACATGCACGGCCAGAACCCGCGCATTGTAGAGCGAGGCGACGACGGTGCGCTCCTTCATCACCAGCCCGTCGGAATCGAGGAAGATCAGCGGCCCGACCAGCGCCAGCGCCAGCCAGGCCAGTCCGGCCACGACGCTGCCCAGATAGATGCGGCGTCCCAGACTCTTGCCCCCGGCGCGCACCTGGTTCTGCAGGTTGTCGGGGCGGATGCGGTTTCGCAGGGCCTTGATCATGGTTCAGCACTCACTTCCAGCGAATCCAGGCATTGACCTTGGGGGGCGCGAAGCTGTCCTGCCGCGACGTGGAGAAGATCCACTCATCGAAATAGGCATAGAGCCGCACAAAGCGCATGTAATAGCTTTGAAATATGCCGTAGATCGGCATGTAGACGATGTATCGCCAATAAGCGCGCTTGCCCGTGGCGAGCACAGCACAGGCAAAAACGCCAAGCTCGATCATCATCAGGCCGAAGGTGACGGCAAGAAGACAGATGAAACCGAGCTGCCCCCACTCGACAAGCAGCAGG
>JBIPLL010000495.1:0-2863 GCA_044368425.1 Beijerinckiaceae bacterium | reverse complement strand
GGAGGATCTCGCGCATCTATCCCCGCAGCCGACGCCATTCGCCCCCGACGGCCTGCGCATTCCTCTCGCCCCCGACGGTCGCGGTCCCGACCTCCAGAGCCAGCCGGCCTTCCTGAAGGGCTGGTTCGAAGTACAGGACGAAGGCTCGCAGATCGTGGCTGAATTGGCCGGCGCCCAGCCGGACGAGCAGGTTGTCGATCTCTGTGCCGGCGCCGGCGGCAAGACGCTGGCGCTGGCCGCAGCGATGGATAATCAGGGCCAGATCTTCGCAACCGACCTCGACGCCCGTCGCCTCGTGCCGATCCACGAGCGCATCCGTCGCGCCGGCCTGCGCAACGTTCAGGTTCGCACCCCTCGGCACCGGGACGACGATGCGCTGGCGGATCTGGTCGGCAAGGCCGATCTCGTGCTGGTCGATGCGCCCTGTACCGGCTCCGGCACATGGCGGCGCAATCCCGACGCCAAATGGCGCCTGCGGCCCGGCAGCCTGTCGCAGCGCATCACCGAGCAGGCGCGGGTGCTCGACCGCGCCGCGCCGCTTGTCGCGCCCGGTGGGCGTATCGTCTACATCACATGCTCGATCCTGCCGGACGAGAATGACGAGGCAGTGTCGGCTTTTCTCGCCCGCCATACCGGGTTCGCCTCGGCGCCGATCCTGCGGCGCGGCCTTGCGCTCGACGTCGATGCACTGGCGGATGCGTCGCGACGGACCCGCTACGGTGTGCAACTGACCCCGGCGCGCACCGGGACCGACGGCTTTTATGCCGCCTTGCTGCTGCGGGCCTGACGCCACCACTGCACGATTGCGGCCGGCTCCTCTTCCGTCTGCCAGAGTCCGGCCTTCTGCACGCCGCGGCCTTCGCGCGCCAGCAAGGCGAGATAGTCCTCGCGCGGCATGGCCGTGAAGCCCATCGCCTCGACCATCGGTGAGGCGACCTTGGCGTCGCACAGGGTAAAGCCCCAGCGGGCGAGATGCGCGATCAGTCCGGCCAATGCGACCTGAGACGCGCCGCTCTCGCGCGAGAACTGCGATTCCGCCACGAAGATTTGCCCGACCGCCACGCCGAAGCCGCCGCCGACCAGCTCGCCCCGCGCATTCCAGACCTCATAGGAATGGGCGAGCCCGGCCTCATGCAGGCGCATGAAGGCATCGCAAGCCTGTGGTCGCAGCCAGGTCAGCGGGCTGCGACCGCGCGAGCGCGCCCGGCATCCCGCAACGACTTCGGCGAAGGCGGTATCGAACCGAAGCTGATAGTCGCCGCTGCGAAGCTTTCGCATCACCGGGCGCGGCAGCCGCGCCTCCTCGCATGTCCCGCCAAGCCGCAGCACCCAGCGTCGCGGCGGACACCAGAGCTTCGTGGGTGCGGCATGCGCAAGCGGGTAGATGCCCCGGCAATAAGCCTCGTGCAGTGTCTCGACGGACCAGTCATCGAGCAAACCGCACAGCCCGCCCGCCCAGTCGAGCGCATCTGCCGGCTGCGGTAGTCCAGACGTAAAGGACGACGCCCGCTTCAGGACGATGAAGGCGAGCCCCGCCCCGTTCAGCCAGCGCGACGGATGGAGGTTCCAGCAAAGTGCGAGGACGCGTCGCGTCCAGGCTTCACGCTGCGTTTCGCGAAAGCTTTCCGCCGCACAATCAGGGAAATGCTGCGCAAAAGGCATCGATTTATGCTCCGCACGGTCCGTCTCTTGAGGGGCCTGCGGGCACCATGAACTCTAAGTTCTTGAGAACAGGTTTCAATCCGGATTCATGATTGAATATTCATGGTTAATTTAACTGTAATACTCGAATGCATTGAGAGAACATTGCATACAGGTCGGCTATGGATATTATTACTTTATTAATAGATGCGGAGCGCAGGAAATGTTCGCTCGATGGGACTACAATCTGCGAGGCGGCCTCGGTGCGCAGCCCTTCATCAAGCAATCACTGGCGTTTCAGTTGAGCGCGGGACACCGCGATCCCATGGATTCGGGCTCCTGTGCGCGCCGGTCATCGGTGGCCGGCGCTCCCATGGCGCCCTCCGGCTACACGCCCTTGCACAATCCGGCTGTCGATCCGCGCAGCCAGACGGGCGACATGCGTCGCATGCCGGGCGGCCGATGGGGGCCCCCGACCTGCGGTGAGCCGAAGGTCATTGCACCGTCTTCCGGCGGCTTCGAACGGCCTCTATCGCAGGCTCCGACAGATGGGGCGAGCCGGCTCGACACCTCCGCCACGATGACCGGCGGACGCGGCAATGCCATCCGCTTCGGGGCGGGCAACGACCGCCTGTCGGTCACCGGCGGCCAGGACCACATGGCGATCATGGGGGCCGGGAACGACCGGGTCTCCCTGGAGAATACAAGCAACGTCACCATCGACGCCGGGGCCGGCAACGATTTGATCACAGGGACCGCCGTGCGCGGGGCCTGGATCGATCCGGGCGAGGGGCGCAACTCCGTCGCGATCAGCGGCGAAGGCATCCGGATCGACGCCTCGCGAGGCTCGAACATGATCCTGCTGGCGGGCGAAGACAGTCACGTCGAGGGCGCAGGAGCAGACGACTTCATTGTCAGGCTGACCAGAGGCTGGGATGGTTTCCGGTTCGGCTGACCAAGTCTTCCGCCAGATAGCGGAAGTGCCGCAGCTTCATGCCTCCGTCATTGGCATGGCAGCGGCTTGATAACGGCGAGAGTGGCAGCGCATCCGCGCTGACATGATCGCTCCAATAACAACGGCAGGCAGGGATCAGTCAAATGACACACTTTTCAAAGCTCGCAGATGGTGCAAATTTCAACGAAGTGACGACAGGAAATGGCCGCGACCGCATCTCGCTGCTCGAAGCGGATTTCAATTCCGTCTTCTCCGGCGGCGGTAACG
>JBIPLL010000493.1:0-2867 GCA_044368425.1 Beijerinckiaceae bacterium | reverse complement strand
CGCGGGCCGCGATCCGGCGCCAGAGGCGCGGAGACGAGGCGGACTGGAGCAGGAGCCAGCGATAGGGCGTGGCCTGCCAGTCGCGGATGCCCGCATGGAGATTGTCGAGCACGAGATCGCCCCGGTCGGTGCGCACGATCAGCACCGTGTGGTGCTCGCCGTCCGGGAGACGGGCAATGGCAAGCCGAAGCGAACCTGACGGCCAGCCGTGCCGGATCAGCTCGGCCTGCTTGGTCAGCGCATAATCCTCGCAATCGCCTGCGCGAGGATCGAGCGTCCAGTCATCGTCCGCGATGCCGCGCTTGTCGGGCCGGGGCGTGATGCGCGTATTGACCCTGGCATTGATGTAGGAAAGCTCGCGGGCGAGCGCGGGTGTCAGGGCCACCGGGCCGGCAGGCGCAGCGGCCTCCCGGCAATGCTCGGGATTGATCAGGCAAAACTTCACATGCCCGAACGGCGCCATGGCGGGCACGCCGTCGCGCAGGTGCACGGGCGCCGTCCGCCGGTCGACAAGAGCCGGCACCGGTGGCGTGCGGGCGACCTCGGGCAGGATGACCCTGGGTTGCCGTTCCGGCCACAGATCGAGCGGCCGAATGGCGCCGGCGCGCGGCTCCCTGGGGATGGCTGCCGTCGGAATGCCCGCGTCGGGGCTCTGGGCCCGCGCCGGTCCGGACGAAGGAGGCGAGGCCGACAGGGCGCCAAACAGCAGGATCGCGGCGAGAAGGGCACGGGATGACGCGCGCAGCGGTCGCGATTGCGTCCGGCGCCGGGCGGTATCCATGCTGGAATGTCGGGCGAACCCGTTCCGGCCCAGTTCAGACATACGTTCGCGGCCCTGCTGAAAGGCTCATCCCGCGCGCGTGATCACCAGTTTACCGCCACGGCCGGAGGCCGTTCTCCCGGCGACAGTGTATCGCGTTCGACACGAACGACAATGATAACGTCGTTGCATCTTTCAGTTATGCAGCGAAAGACTCGTCTCGGCCGAATCGCCTCGGTAAAGAAGAGGTGAATCTGGAGCAATCGGACGATGCTGGAGCGCCATCTTGACGGTTTGGGGAGCGATACTCCCGACGCGGGCAGCCGCGCGCCGTCACCGCGCGCCGTCGACGTCATCGTGCTTGGCGCTGGCATTGTCGGCGTTTCAACCGCGCTCCACCTGCTCAAGCGCGGCCTGACCGTCGCCCTGGTCGACCATCAGGCCCCGGGGCTTGAGACCTCCGATGCCAATGGCGGCATCATCGACGGATCTGGCTGTCCACCGGCCCTCTTCCCTGAGTCGCTGCTGTCCGAGCTGCCAGCGATACGCCGGGGAACATCCGCTCACCGCCTTGACTGGCTGAGTGCACGGCAATGGGCCGGCCCCTTCCTGCGCATGGCCATGGGCGGGGCCGGCGACAGGGCAGGACTTGCCCGCACACTGGGCCCCCTGATGCGGCAGGCCCTGCTCGAGCACCGGGCGCTGCTGCGCCTTGCCAGTGCGGAGCGCTTCCTGCGCGACACGGGCGTCCTCGACATCTATCGCAGCGCTGCCGGCTTCGACCGCGACAGTGCCGTCCTTGACGTGGCGCGCGGGCTCGGTGCCAATCCCGAGATTCTCACGGCACAGGAGGTGACGGATCTTGAGCCCGCCCTGCGGCCGATCTTCTCGTGCGCCGTGCTGTGGCGCGACAGCTTCAGCGTGTCCGATCCCGGCCTCGTGACAAAGCGCTTCGCCGACCTGTTCGGCGCCTGGGGCGGACTTGTCGCCATCGGCGAGGCGGCGGATCTGAAACGCGAGGCCGGAGGCTGGCGGCTCGTCTGCGATCGCGGCCTCCTGACCGCGCCGCGTGTCGTCCTGTGCCTGGGCCCCTGGACCGGAGAGGCGCTGGGCCGGCTCGGTCGCCCGCTGCCCTTTGCACCCGTTCGCGGATATCGTCGCCATTATGCCGCCCCGGAAGGCAACGACCTTGCAGTGCCGGTGGTCGATGTCGAGGCGGGCTTCACGCTGACGCCAACCGGACGCGGCGTCCGGCTGACGACGGGGCGCGAATGGACTGGCCTGAATCGCCCCGCGAGCCATCGCTCGGTCCAGCGCGCGATCGAAGGGGCGCGCGAGCTGTTCCCGCTCGGGGAGCCGCGCGATCAGGTCATGGTGGCAACACATAGCGGACTGCCGGACGGACTGCCGGTCATCGGTGCGGTCCCGGGCATCGACGGGCTGTGGATCAATGCCGGGCACGGAGCACTCGGCTATACGCTTGGCCCGGTGACGGCCCGGATGGTCACCGATCTGCTGACCAACCAGCCGTCGACGCTCGATCCGACGCCGTTTGCCTGCGAAAGGCTGGCGGGAGGCTGGCACGCGCTCCTGTCGGGTCGCCGCAAGGTGGCAGCACCGGCAGCCTGAAGCCCTCTGCCGGGTCAGGTCGCGCCATCATCCGGTCCCGATTGCGTCATCAAGACATAGAGCGCGTGCGGGTTGGTCACCAGATAGCGCCAGCCGAGGCGGCGGGGCTCCAGCCAGGCACGATAGGCCCATTCCATCCCTGCCGACTGCATCCATTGCGGCGCGCGGGATGATTGCCCCGACAGGAAATCGAACAATCCGCCGCAGGTCTTGAGGACGCCGACGCGATCGAGCGCGGCGCGGCGGCGCACGGCGAAACGCTGCTGCGCGGGGACGCCGATACCGACCCAGAGCACGTCCGGCGCCGCCTCGTTGATCTGCGCAGCGACGTCGGCCTCCTCCTCCGGCCGGAAATAGCCGTTGCGGCGACCGACAATGTTGAGGCGCGGATAGAGACGCCGGGCATTCTCGACGGCCGCGATGCTGGCCTCTTCCGTGGCGCCGAACAGGAAGAAGGTCGCGCCGCGCTCCTGCGCGA
>JBIPLL010000494.1:0-2867 GCA_044368425.1 Beijerinckiaceae bacterium | reverse complement strand
AGCCTGCGGTGGGCACGGTCGGCATTCTCGAAGCGCAGCCGGGCTCGCGCAACGTGATCCCGGGCGAGGTGTTCTTCACCATCGACATGCGCCATGCGCAGGATGCCGTGATCGACGCGATGGAGAGCGAGGTTCGTGCGGCCATCGACATGATTGCCGCAGAAGAGGGACTGGGCGTCACCTTCGAGCGCATCTGGAACGCGACGGCGGTGCCCTTCGATGCCTGCTGCATCGCCGCCGTGCGCGAAGGCGCGGCACGGGCCGGCCTGTCTTCGCATGACATCGTATCGGGCGCGGGCCATGACAGTGCCTATATCGCCCGCATCGCACCGACGGCCATGATCTTCGTGCCCTGCGCCGGGGGCCTGAGCCATAACGAGGCCGAGAGCACGACGCGCGAGGAATGCGCGGCCGGCACGCAGGTGCTGCTCAATGCCGTGCTCGCCTATGACGCGCGAGCCTAGGGCCTCATCAGGTCGTTCTGCCCGGCCGGGTTCCAGAAGAACCACGTGCGCTCCGCAACCCATTCCTTCACGTCGGCTCGGAAGGCGAGGTAATGGTCCGAGACGCGGTGGGTCTCCAGCGCCTGCTCGTCCGCATAGATCTCGACGAGCAGGAACAGGCCCGGCTCGTCGCGGCTCTCGCCGATGTCGAAATGCAGGCAGCCGGGCTCGATCTCGCGGCTGATGCGGGCATGGCGCAAGAGCCGCTCGCGGAAGGCGTCGACATGCTGCGGATGCGCGCGCAGATGCGCCGTGTGGACGAGCGCCATCGACCCGCTCACAGGTTGAAGAGCATCAGGCGCTCTTCGGTCATGTCACGGATGGCGTAGCGCGGGCCCTCCCGGCCGATGCCGCTGTCCTTGACGCCGCCATAGGCGAGCTGGTCGGTGCGCCAGGTCGAGCTGCCATTGATGATGACGCCGCCGGTGCGGATGGTGCGCACGGCCTTCAGGGCCAGATCGATGGACTTGGTGAAGACGCCGCATTGCAGGCCGAAGCGGCTGCTGCTGATGGTGCGGCAGGTTGCGTCAAAGTCCGTATAGGGCATGATCGAGACGACGGGGCCAAAGACCTCGTCGCAGACCACCTTCATGTCGGGCTTCACGTCGACAAGTACGGTCGGCTCCATATGGGCGCCATTGCGCTTGCCGCCGGTCAGGATGCGCGCGCCGGCAGCGACCGCCTCCTGCACCCAGGATTCGACGCGCTTTGCCGTTGGCTCATCGATGAGCGTGCCGACATCGGTTGCGCCGTCCATCGGATCGCCGAGCTTGAGCGTCTTCACCTCGCGCACGAGCGCCTCGACGAAGGCGTCGTAGATGTCGGCATGGGCATAGACGGTCTGGACCGAGATGCAGCTCTGGCCGGCAAGCCGCATGGCGTTGCGGCCGCAAATTGGCGCGCATTCGGCGATATTGGCGTCCGAATGGACGATGGTCTGGCCGGCGCCGCCGAGTTCGAGCGCGACACGCCGCAGGCCCGTCGCAGCCTTGATCTCGGCGCCGACCCGCGTCGAGCCGGTGAAGGTGACGAAATCGACGCGGGGGTCGCGCACCAGAGCCGGGCCGACCTCATGGCCATAGAGGGTGTTGACCGAGCCTGCCGGCGCTCCGGCATCGGCGAAGAGGCGGGCGAGTTCGTGGACGACGCCGGGCGCCTGCGGCGGCCCCTTCAGCACGATGGAATTGCCGGCAGCGAGCGCCGGGCCGACCTTGTGGCAGGCGAGATTGAAGGGCGCGTTGAAGGGCGTGATGCCAGCCACGACGCCCACCGGAAAGCGCAGCATCACCGCGATGCGGCCTGCGCCCATCGCGCTGCCATCGAGCGGGATGTGCTCGCCCTCGATGCGGATCGCCTCCTCGGCGGAGAGATTGATCGTGTCCTGAGAGCGGATGACCTCGCCGCGCGCATCCTTGATCGCCTTGCCGGTCTCCCGGCTCATGACCTGCGCGATCTCTTCCGCCCTCTGCACAAGCAGCGCCGAGACGCGGCGCAGCAGCGCGGCGCGCTCGAAACCGGGCATCGCGGCCATGACGGGCGCCGCCGCGCGGGCAGCCGTCAGGGCCGCGTCGAGATCGGCCATGGTGGAGCGCGGCGCGCGGGAGACGACCTCGCCACGATAAGGATCGCGCACGTCGTCATGGACAGCAGCGTCGCGCCACTGGCCACCGATCAGCATGGGCAGCGTGCGGGCGTTGGATGCATTGGCCATGGTCATTCTCCTGTGCGGGCGGACGGCAGCAGCCGTGCCTGCCGGTAGCGGGCAATCTGGTCGGCAAACATCGCGCGCGTATCGACCGACGCAGCATAGCCGGTCTGACGCAGGCGGGTGAGGTCGCTCAGCACGTCCCAGTCCTGACGAAACACGAAATCCGCAAAATCCCAGAGCGCGAGCTCGTCGAGCCGGCGGGGCTCAAGGCCATGGCGCGCGACGATCCTGTCCCAGACCGGCCCCTTGTCGCGCATCCACGGCCCCATCCTGACGTCGCGCGGAACACCCGGGGTAACGCCGAACACGGCTGCAAGATCCGGCCAGATATTGCACCAGCGGAAGGCGTCGCCATTCGTCACATTGAAGGCGCGATCGGTCTGTGTGCTTCCCGAGGCCAGCCACAGGATGGTGCGCGCCAGATGATCGGCATCCGTCACCTCGGTCAGGCTCTCGAAGCCGGCACGCGTGCCGGGAAAGTCGAAGGGAACACCGAGTTCGACACAGATCGCGGCATAGGCGCCCAGAATCGAGGTGAGATTGCGGGCGCGATCGGGCGCAAAGTCGCAGACGACGTTGGAGCGGCAGGCTGACCAGGTCCAGCTCTTGCCAGCACGAAGCTGCCGCAAGGCGTCCTCCTGGTCGTAATAGAAATT
>JBIPLL010000491.1:0-2881 GCA_044368425.1 Beijerinckiaceae bacterium | reverse complement strand
CTGCACGGGTTGCGTCCAAGAGGGTGGAAATGACGACGATCGTTGAACGCATGGCGATGTGCGGCATCGTGCCGGTTGTCGCGATCGACAGCCCGGATCAGGCTGTGCCCTTGGCGCGCGCGCTGGTTGCTGGCGGCATCGACGTGATCGAGATCACGCTGCGCACACCCGCCGCCCTCGACGGGCTTGAGCAGGTTGCGCGTCAATGTCCCGACATGGTCTGCCTCGCCGGGACGGTCGTTGAGGCAGCGCAGGTGTCGCAGGTCCGCGAGCGCGGAGCGCAAGGCGTCATCAGTCCCGGCTTCACGGAGGCCGTTTCCGTGGCCATGCGCAATTCGGGGCTCCCGTGGTTTCCCGGTGTCGCCACGGCATCGGACGTGATGCGCGCCGTTGCCGAGGGCTGGCGCGACCTCAAGTTCTTTCCAGCCGAGCAGGCGGGCGGCGTCGCCATGATCAAGGCGCTGGGTGGTCCGTTCCCGCAGGTCCGGTTCTGCCCGACAGGCGGCATCGGTCCGGCCAATCTCGGCAGCTATTTCGCCGTGCCCTCCGTTGTCGCCGTTGGCGGCTCATGGCTGGTGCCTGCGTCCGCCCTGCGGGCGGGGGATTATGCGGCGATCACGGCCCTCGCTCGCGAGGCACGCTCCACAGTCGACCGCTTGCGGCAGGGCTGAGGCCCAAGGTGCAAACGACGGTGGTGAGAAAGAAAAATGACGCTATAACGTCATGATAAATTATGTTATCGGCAGCGGGGGCGAAGACGTTTCCCGCAACAGTTGAAAATCTATCCGTCAGCGCGCATGCCGAAGCGCGAACTGCCCGGATCTTTTGGAGGATATCGCATGCGATCCATTCTCATGTCGGCGGCAGGCGCCGCCCTGATGCTTGCTTCCAGCCATTCCGGTGCTCTGGCTCAGGGGCAGCTCAATTTGTATTGCTCCGTTCAGGTCGAGTGGTGCCAGGGCATCGCCGCGAATTTCGAGAAGGCGACCGGCATCAAGGTCGCGATGACGCAGAAGGGCTCGGGCGAGACCTTCGCGCAGATCCGCGCCGAGAAGGAAAATCCCAAGGGTGATGTCTGGTTCGGCGGTACGGGCGACCCCCATTTGGTCGCGGCCGAGGAGAACCTGACCGAGGCTTACGAGTCAAAGACGAACGCGAACCTGCAGCCCTGGGCCCTGAACCAGTGGAACTCGTCGAAGAAGCGTTCGATCGGCGTCTATTCCGGCGCTGTCGGCTTCGGCTTCAATCGCGAGCTCCTCACCAAGAAGAGCCTGGCCGAGCCGAAGTGCTGGGCCGACCTGCTGAAGCCCGCCTACAAGGGCGAGATCCAGATGGCCAATCCGAATTCCTCGGGCACGGCATATGTGATCATCGCAACGCTCGTCCAGCTGATGGGCGAGGAGAAGGCGTTCGAATATCTCAAGCAGCTGCACCCCCCCATCCACACCTAGGCCCGCTCGGGCACCGGCCCGATCAAGGCCGTTGCGCGCGGCGAGACGGCGGTGTCGCTGTCCTTCGTGCATGATGCGGTCACGGAGTCGAATGCCGGTTTCCCGGTCGGCTATCACACGCCCTGCGAAGGCACCGGCTACGAGATCGGCTCGATGTCGATCATCAAGGGCGCCCGCAACATGACGGAGGCCAGGCGCTTCTACGAATGGGCCCTGACGCCGGAGGCCCAGCGCATCGGCTTCGAGGTCGGCAAGCAGCTGCAGATGCCGTCGAACAAGTCGGCTCCCCTGCCGCCCGGCGCCCCTGACCTGACGAAGATGAAGCTCGTCAACTACGACTTCGTCAAATACGGGTCCGCCGCCGAGCGTCGTCGCCTTCTGGCGCGCTGGGATGCCGAGGTCGGTTCGCTTCCGCGCTGATCACTGCCAGCGATGGCGGGCCGCGCGGCCCGCCATCGTGCAGACGAGCCTTGCGTGGCCTCCTGCGACCTTTGCATCCGGCAAGGGCGCGATCTCAGAGGCCGCGCGCTGCTCGGTAAAGTCGGTGCCGCGCCCCAGGGGCCGCTCTCGTGGCGATGAAGGCTTGTGCTGATCGCCCGCGCTCGTCCGGCGCTGCCTGCTGAGGCAGCAACAACCGATTTCAAATGGCGGACGATATCCCCGCCGGCAACATCATGACACGCCCTCGGCACAGTTCCTGCCTTTGGCAGGGACTGCTGTCGCGGCAGATTTCGGGGCGGCCGCAGCGGCCGGTAGAGATATGGCAAGCGCGATTGGAATTGGCGACAGGACGGTCCCGTCCGCAATGTCGTCGCATGGATCCTCGACCGTTTCGCTCGGCTGGTGGCTGTGCGCGGCGATCGGGCTCGTGCTGCTGCCGTGGCATCTGCAGACGGCCACCCTCACGCCTGCAACCCTGACCGCCCTGTTCGCAACCAGCCCGGATCGCGCCTCCGCGCTGTCCCAGGCCGCGATCCATGGTCGCTTCTGGTTCTGGCCGATCTTCCTGGCGCTCGGCCTTGCCGCTTTCGCCTTCGTGGGGCGTGCGCCGCGCGAGAGCCGCGCGCGGTTCCTGATTGCCGGCGGGCTTCTCGGCCTCGCCACGATCCTCGTCCAGGCCTTCCTCATCGGTTTGCGCGGCTGGCGCTACGGCTGGGCGACCGAGTTGTTCGGCGAGCTCGGCGACCGCCAGTTCGGCATCGGTATCGGCGGGCTTGTGGCCGCCATCGGCTTCCTCTTCATGCTCACCGACGGGCTCGCGTTCCGCGGCTCATTCCGCAACGACCGGTTCACCTCGGGCTCTGTCGGTCTCCTCATCGCATCGATCTCGCTCTTCACCTTCTGGCCGATCCTGCGTCTTGCCGGCGAGGCACTGGATCCACTCGACGATCAATCGGCACTTGTCTCCTTCGCGATGCGCTATGTCGACG
>JBIPLL010000044.1:0-10605 GCA_044368425.1 Beijerinckiaceae bacterium | reverse complement strand
GGATTGCCGGCCTTGCCGATGGCGGCGATGCGCCCCTCCTTGAGGCCGACATCCGCCTTCACGATGCCCCAGTGATCGAGGATCAGCGCATTGGTGATGACGGTATCCATCGCGCCGTCGGCATTGCGCACCTGCGACTGGCCCATGCCGTCGCGGATGACCTTGCCGCCGCCGAACTTCACCTCCTCGCCATAGGTGGTGAAGTCCTTTTCCACTTTGATGACGAGATCGGTATCGGCAAGGCGCACCGTGTCGCCGACCGTGGGGCCGAACATGGCGGCATAGGCGCTGCGGGCCATCCGGAAGGACATGGGGCTGCTCCGTCGGGACTTCGTGAAACGAGCGATCAGAGATTGATGGCGAGGGCTAGGCCCGTGAGTGCCATGGCCGTGCCGGCAAGGCGCGCAGGCCACAGGACCGAGAGGCGCTGTGCCAGCACCGCAAGGCCGATGCCGGCGCCGTGCAGGATCAGGCTTGCCAGCACGAAGCCCATGGCGAAAGGCATGGCCGCGCCCGCGAGTTCCATGCCGTGCGCCGCGCCATGCATGAAGCCGAACAGGGCAATGGGGGCCGCGCCGAGCAGAACCGGGGCTACCAGCCGGAAGGCAATGGCCGCGCCCAGCAGGACGACGGAGGCAACGATCATGGTCTCGACCGCAGGCACGACAAGGCCGGCCTGCGTCGCGCCAAAGCCCGCGATCATCGCGCCCACGAAGGCGGCCGGCCACACCAGCATGGCGCCGTCGCGGCGAATGGCAGCCCAAAGGCCCACTGCCAGCATGGCGAGGACGTGGTCGAGCCCGCCGAAAGGATGGCCGAAGCCTGCCGAAAAGCCGCCGCCGTGGCCGGGATGGGCCAGCGCAGGCGTGGCCGCGAGGAGTGCGAGGGCAATGAGTGCGGTGCGCTTCATGGGAGGGCCTTCCAATCCGAGAAAGAAAGAGTTCGGGACGCCGTCAGAGGCTGCCCATGACCTGCTGGCGGAAGCCGTAGACATGACGGGCACCCGCGAGCGGAACGAGCGTGACCTCGCGCGTCTGGCCGGGCTCGAAGCGAACGGCCGTGCCGGCCGCGATATCGAGCCGGTGACCGCGCGCGGCCTGACGGTCGAAGTCGAGCGCCTCGTTGGTCTCGGCGAAATGGTAGTGCGAGCCGACCTGGATCGGCCGGTCGCCGCGATTGGAGACGGTGAGCGTCAGGGTCGGGCGGCCCGCATTGAGCTCGATCTCGCCGTCCTGAGTGGTGACCAGGCCCGGCTCCAGCGCGCCTGTCGCGGCGCGGATCGGCTCGTGCACGGTCACGAGCTTGGTGCCGTCGGGAAAGGTCGCCTCGACCTGGACGTCGTGGATCATCTCGGCGACGCCGTCCATGACCTGATCGGCTCTCAGGACGCGGGCACCAGCCTGCATGAGTTCGGCGACGGAGCGCCCGTCACGCGCACCCTCCACCACCGCGTCGGTGATGAGCGCGATGGCTTCCGGGTAATTCAACTTCACGCCGCGCTCGAGGCGACGGCGGGCCACCATCGCGGCCATGGCGACGAGGAGTTTGTCCTTCTCGCGGGGGGACAGGATCATCGGTCGAAACTCCCAGACGAACGGGACGGGAAGGCGTGACGGGTCAGCATTGCCAGCTTCGCGGCAAGGGCGCCCGCGTGAGCAAGGCGAGTGCGCGGGCAACGACCGCCCGCAGCGGATGCAGATCGCGGGCCACAAGCCGGGCCACGAGCAGGCCGTCGAATGTGCTTGCCCCGGCCTCGACGTCGGGATGGTCGAGCGCCTCGCGCAGCGCGTCAAGCAGCTCCGCCGCATCGGGCGCAACCATGACAAGCGTGGCGCAGGCCCGCGCATTGCCACCGAGCGCAGGGCGGGCGAGAAGCCCGCGCGCATCGCCGGAGAGGCGCAAGGCCTCCGCGAAGACGAGCCGGCCGTCGCGGCGGATGCTCCAGCGGTCGTCGAGCGACAGCGCGCCCGGTTCCTCGCCCATGGCGGTGCGCCCGAACGCGATCATCTCGCCGATGATGAGCGAGGCATCGCGGGCCATTGTCACGTCGAGCCGGCGCGTCAGGCGGGCGGCATCGAACAGGATGGTCTCCTGCGGTAGCCAGGCGAGCGACGAGCCCACCGACAATGTCAGGCGCGCGGTGATCGAGGTGTCCGGCCCCTGGCTGCGATAGATCTTTTCGGCGGCCTGCGTCGTGATGCGCGCCTGCGCGCCGCCATCGACCTCGATCCCGATCGAGAGCGCATCGCCGCCGGTCATGCCGCCGCCGGTATTGATGAGCACCGCCTCGACCGGCGCGCCCGGCTCGATGCGCGGGAAGCGAGCCCGGAAGCCGCCATGTTCCGCAACGTCGAGGGCGCGGGGGCCGCGCGGCGTGGGTCCGATGCGCAGGGCCACGCCACCGCTCTGGCGCACATAGCCGGGCAGAGTGCCGGTCTCGACACGCTTGGTACGCCCGTCGAAGGCTGCTGGACCGGGATGCGCAAAACCACGCGGAGCGGGCAGCGCAGCGGCGCCCGTCCCTCCCAGCCGATCACCCGTCAGGTCACGCAACATCCGGCGATCTTGTCCAATCAGACTCGGCGCCGGACCACCCGATGCTTCGATGTCGCGACAATGGCCGTGCCGGGCGACGCGGCGCAAGCCCAAGGAAGAGGCAATCCGCGCCTAAATCCTGAGCGGCACAATCAATAGGCGATCTTGTCGGCCTTGCTCATCCATTCAGCGAAAACCGCATCGGCATCCGGGCGGGGCGCATGCTCCATCGGCAGGCTGCGCATGGCCGGTACCTTGGGTATCTCATCATAGATGAAAGCGTCGTCGAAGCCGATGGCGGCGGCCTGATCGCGCGTGTTGGCGTAGACGATGCGACCGATCCGCGCCCAGTAGGCTGAGGCCAGGCACATCGGGCACGGCTCGCAGCTGGTATAGAGGGTCGCGCCCGTCAGGCGGAAATCGCCGATCTCGGCGCAGGCGCGGCGGATGGCGACCACTTCGGCATGGGCCGTCGGATCGTTGGACGAGGTGACCTCGTTCCAGCCCCTGGCCAGAACAACCCCGTCGCGCGCGATCACCGCTCCGAAAGGGCCACCCCTGCCGGCGCGCATGTGGTCGCGCGACAGGGCGATGGCGCTGGCAAGGTGCAGTTCGTCGTCGAGGCTGAGCAGGGGCTTTCTCGGCATGATCTCTCCGGATTCAGGCGCGACGGCGGGTGGTAGCGGGCATCCGGCTTGTCATCAATTGCTGACGCAGGCGCAGGAGTTCGACCGCGATGCCGGCCGCGATGATGGCGGGATGCTTGTCGCGAAGGTCGGGCACGCCGACCGGGCAGACGAGGCGGCTGTCGGCATCGGCACTGCCAGCCTCGGCCAGCCGCCGCAGGAAGCGCGCACGCTTGGTCAAGGACCCGATCAGGCCCACGAAGGGCAGGTCCGGCCGGCGCAAGGCACCGGCGACGATGGCCAGATCAAGCCCATGGTCATGGGTCATGACGAGCACGGCCGAGCCGGGGTCGAGGTCGCCAAGGCAGGCGGCGGGGTCAGGCTGCACCTGCGTCGCGACATCGCCTGCGATCACCGAGGGAAAGGCGTCGGGACGCGGGTCGATCCAGCGGATCGCGACCGGCAGGGGGGCGAGCGCCAGCACCAGCGCGCGCCCGACATGGCCGGCGCCGAAGAGCGCGAGCGGCAGGCGCCAGATGCCGTATGTCTCGTGCCATCCGCCTTGCGGGACACCTCCCGGACCGGGACGCTCGCGCCGGACACGCCCGTCCGGGCCGAAGGCAGCGACAAGGTCGAGCCCGTCGGGCGCCTCTTCCTGCCATCGCGCGAGGCGGTGCAGTTCAGGCAGGTCGGCACGGTCGAAGCTCTCGACCAGCAGCGTGACGCGGCCGCCGCAGCACTGGCCGCAATCGGGGCCGAGCGCCATGGCTTCGAGCCGCGCGCCCGGCGCGCCCTCCAGCGCGCAGCGGGCGAGATCGAGCGCGCGCCATTCCAGCGCGCCGCCGCCGATGGTGCCATGGAACCCGCCATCGGGGCGTAGGATCAGGGAGGCACCTGCCTCTCGCGGGGTCGAGCCGCGCACCTCGCGCAGCGTGACAAAAGCCGCGCGCCCGGCGTCCTCGACAATGCTGGCCAGTCGCGGCCATGGCATCATGGCGCGCCCTCCCCCGTTGCAGAAAGTCGAGTCCCCGGAATCGCTTGCGCCATGCGGCTCATGCCGTGATTCAATTGCCTCATATGCCGCAGGGGCGGATTGGCGGCCTGATTCAAGCTGATGGCATCCTGATTCAAGACATGGCGAGCCTGATTCAATCTCATCGCGCAAGTGCCTGACATGCCTTGAGGATCGCTTCCGGCGTCGCAGGTGCGTCGAGCGGAACGGGGCGGCCGGGCGCGAGGCTGGCCACGGCATCGGAAACGGCGTTGAAGACGCTGATCGCGAGCATGACGGGCGGCTCGCCGACTGCCTTGGAGCGATGGATCGTGTCCTGCGGATTAGCGCTCTCGTAGAGCTCGACGCGCCAGTCGGCGGGCACGTCGCTTGCCACCGGGATCTTGTAAGTTGCTGGCGCGTGGGTGAGCAGGCGGCCCTTTCCGTCGAAGACGAGTTCCTCGGTGGTGAGCCAGCCCATGCCCTGGACGAAGCCGCCCTCGACCTGCCCCATATCGATGGCCGGGTTCAGCGAGCGGCCGACATCGTGGAGGATATCGACCCGCGTCACCTTCATCTCGCCGGTCAGCGTGTCGATGGCGACCTCGCTGCAGGCGGCGCCATAGGCGAAGTAATAGAAGGGTCGCCCCTTCGCGTTGGCGCGGTCCCAGTGGATGACCGGCGTGCGGTAGAAGCCCGCTGCCGAGAGCTGGACGCGCGCCATGACCGCGCGTTTCGCCAGCTCCCCGAAGCTGACGGTTTCGTTGCCGACGATCACCGCGTCATTGGCGAAGCGCACGGCGTCACGCGGCACGTTCCAGGCTTGCGCGGCGAAGTCGGCCATCCGGTCGCGGATCGTGCGGGCGGCGATGGCGGCCGCCATGCCGTTGAGGTCGGAGCCGGAGGAGGCTGCCGTCGGGGCCGTGTTGGGCACCTTGGCGGTCGTCGTCGCGGTGATGCGGACACGCTCGATCGAGATGCCGAACTCGTCGGCCACGACCTGCGCCACCTTCTGGTAGAGCCCCTGCCCCATCTCGGTGCCGCCATGGTTCAGGTGGACGGAACCATCCTGATAGACATGGACGAGCGCGCCTGCCTGATTGAGCTGCATCAGCGTGAAGCTGATGCCGAACTTGACCGGGGTCAGCGCGAGGCCGCGCCTGATGATCGGCGAAGACGCGTTGAAGGCGGCGATCTCGCGGCGCCGCGCGCGATAGTCGCTCGTCTCCTCCAGCCGGCGCATGATGGCCAGCAACGTCTGCGGGTCCTCGACCGTCTGGCCATAAGGCGTCACGTCGCGGCCGGGCGCATAGAGACTGGCATAGCGCACATCGAGCGGATCGCGGCCAGTCGCCCAGGCTATCTCGTCGAGGACACGCTCGGTCGCCAGCATGCCCTGCGGTCCGCCGAAGCCGCGAAAGGCGGTGTTGGAGACGGTATTGGTCTTCCAGCGCCGGCTGCCGATGCGCACCGCCGGCAGGTGATAGCTCGAATCGGCGTGGAACATGGTGCGGTCGACGACGCCCTGCGACAGGTCCGCCGAATAGCCGCAACGGGCATGAAAGACGACGTCATAGGCCTGTATGCGGCCATCCGCGTCGAAGCCGACGGCGAAATCGGCACGCATGTCGTGGCGCTTGCCGGTGAGCGCGAAATCGTCGTCGCGGTCGAGGCGGATCTTGCAGGGCCTGCCCGTCACATGGGCGGCGAGTGCTGCGGTCGCGGCCCATTGCGTCGCCTGGCTTTCCTTGCCGCCGAAGCCGCCGCCCATGCGCCTGACCTCGCAGGTCACGAAGGCATCGGGCAGCCCGAGCACGCGGGCCACCACGTGCTGCACCTCGGTCGGGTGCTGTGTCGAGGAATGGACGTGGATCTCGCCGGCCTCGCCGGGGGTGGCGAGGGCCGCCTGCCCTTCCAGATAGAAATGCTCCTGCCCCCCGATGCGCAGGGCACCTTGCAGCCGCTGCGGGGCGCCGGCCAGCGCAGCCTCCACGTCGCCGCGCCCGAAAGCATAATCGGGCAGGACGCGCTCCTGCCGGTCCTCGGCATCATCCACCGTGACGGAAGGCACCTCCTCGTCGATCTCGATGCGGGCGAGACGCGCCGCGCGCCGGGCGGCGTCACGCGTCGTGGCAGCGACAGCAAAGAGCGCCTGACCGTGGAAGGCGATCTCGCGCTCCGCAAAGAGCGGATCGTCGCCCATGGCGGGCGAGACGTCGTTGCGGCCGGGAATATCGGCCGCCGTCAGCACGCGCACCACGCCGGGAGCCGCGATGACAGCGGACAGGTCCATGGCCCTGATCGTGCCGCGCGCGGCAGGCGACATGCCGATGGCAAGGTGCAGCGTGCCTTCAGGCTCGCGCAGATCGTCGATATAGGGCGCCACGCCCTGTACATGTCGCGGGGCGCTGTCATGCGGCAGGGCCTTGCGGACGTGGCGCAGCGTATCGGGCTGCGGGACTGCGGGCGCATCGTCGGCAGCGCCGCCGCTATGGGTGCGGGAGAGAGCGTCAGCATCAGACATGAGCCGCCTCCCTGTGTCCGATCAGGCGGGTGCTTGCAGCCGGAGCCCCGGCGCTCTCCATCAGCGCCTTGCGCAGGAGATTGCGCGCGACGTCGCGGCGATAGGCCGACGAGGCGCGCTGGTCGGTGAGCGGGTCGTAATCGAGCGCGAGCGCATCGAGTGCTGGCCTCCATGTCTCGGGATCGTCGAGGCTCGCGCCTGCAAGCGCGGCCTCGGCATGGAGCGCGCGCTTCGGCGTGCCTGCCATGCCGCCGCAGGCGATGCGGGCGCCCGCGACCTTTCCAGCGCTGATCGTGAGGGCAAAAGCCGCCATGACGGCGGAAATGTCCTCGTCGAAGCGCTTGGACACCTTGTAGCAGCGGAAGATCACGTCTGCGCCGGGCCTGGGGACGTCCAGCCCGGTCACGAGTTCGCCGGGCAGCCGGTCCTGCTTGCGATAGGCGATGAAGAAATCCTCCAGCGGCAGCGTGCGCGTTGTCGTGCCATGGCGCAGATGCAGGCGGGCGCCCAGCGCGATGAGGGCCGGGGCCAGGTCGCCAATCGGTGAGCCATTGGCGATATTGCCGCCGACCGTGCCCGAAGCCCGCACCTGCGGCGAGCCGAAGCGGCGCATCAGTTCGCCCAAATCGGGATCGAGCCGCGCAAGATGTTCCATCGCGCCGGCATGGCTGACCATCGCCCCGAGATGCAGGTGATCGCCGGTCTCGACGATCGACTTGAGTTCGGCCACACGACCGAGCCAGATGACGCGCGGCAGATCGCGCAGGGCCTTGGTAATCCAGAGGCCGATATCGGTCGCGCCGGCGAGGATCGTTGCGTCGGGGTGCGACTGCGCCAGCGCGCAGGCGGCATCGAGGGTCGCGGGTGCGGCGAAGAAGCGGCTTTCGTCGCCGACAAAGAGGTCGCGGTCATCGACCAGTCCCGCGAGCGCGTCGCGCGTCCCGATCTCATCCCCGATGAGGCAGGGTCGGGCCTCCATCGCGGCGAAGGCGGCGTCGACGATGGGGCGGTAGCCCGTGCAGCGGCAGAGATTGCCCGCGAGTGCATCGTCCACCGCCTGACGGCTGACGGGGCGGGAGCCCGTTTCGTGCAGGACGGCGAGGCTCATGACGATGCCGGGCGTGCAGAAACCGCATTGCGAGCCGTGATGCTCGACCATGGCCTGCTGGACCGGATGAAGCGCGCCACCCTGCGCCAGGTCCTCGACCGTCAGGATCTCCGCGCCGTCGACCTGTCCCAGCAGCAGGATGCAGGCATTCACGGGTTCATGTGTGATCTGCCCGCCGACGAGGCGCCGCAGAATGATCGTGCAGGCGCCGCAATCGCCCTCCGCGCAACCTTCCTTGGTGCCGGTGGCGCGCCTGTCCTCGCGCAGCCAGTCAAGCAGCGTGCGACGCGGATCGAAGGCATCGAGCGCGATGTCGAGACCGCGAAAGCGAAAGCGCAGATGGCGGCGAACCGGTTCGGCGGACGGCATTTCGGGAACGGACATGATTTCGGGAACGGACATGGCACCTCGGCGCAAAGCAGGATGCCAGCTTGCCCCAGCAGAGGCGAAGCGCCAAGCGCGTCGAATGATCTCGACCCGTCAGGGATGCGCCCGGTTTGGTCTGCCAGACATGTCCGCGGATCGGACGCCGTCAACCACACCTAACCCTCACCCTTCCCCGAAATGGGGAGGGGAAGAACGGGGATGGGGGTGGTGCGGCCTGGCACCGGCTGCGATTCAGCCGGCCAATGCCAGCACGTCGGCGGGGATCGTCAGGCCGTTCTGTGCCGCAAGGATGCGGGCCTGCAGCCGGCGCTGGCCGGGCAGGCGTGCGCCGGGCTGGCTTTCGATGGCCTGCGCGAGCGCCGTCATCCGCTGTGCGAAGGCGTCGGTCCCCATGGATGCGGGGGTCGTGGCCGAGGGGTCGATCGCGATGAACAATTGTCCCGTGCGCGGCGGGCCGCCGGCATTGTCGAGGAAGGACGAGGCCTCGAAGCCGAGATGGGCGCCCACGAGCGCTGCGGCGAGCACCTCGACCATGAAGGCGAGCGCCGTGCCCTTGGCATCGCCCATGGCGATCATGGTGCCCGCAAGGCCCGCCGCCGCATCGGTCGTCGGATTGCCGTCGGCGTCGAGTGCCCAGCCCTCGGGGATCGCCTCACCCTTCTGGCGAGCGGCGACGAGGTTGCCGCGCGCGACCTTCGACAAGGCGAGATCGACGACGGCCGGTTCGCGGCCCGGCAAAGGCGCGGCAAAGGCGATGGGGTTGGTTCCGTAGACACCCCGGCTTCCGCCCCATGGCGCGATGGCGGCCGGTGTGTTGGCGAATGCCAGAGCCACGAGGCCCTGCCTTGCCAGACGCTCGACATGCCAGCCCATGGCGCCGGCATGGTTCGACCGCGAGATCGCAGCCAGCGCCAAACCTGTCTTGCGGGCAAGAGCGGGAAGCTCGGCGAGCGCCAGGTCGATGGCGGGATAGGCGAAACCGTCTGCGGCGTCGATGGCCAGCACGCCCGGACGCGGGCGCGACAGGGCCGGTTGTGCCCGGCCGTCGATCTTCCCCGCCTTCAGCATGGCGAGATAGGTCGGCACGCGCGACAGGCCGTGGCCCTTCAGGCCATCGGCCTCGGCGCGCACCAGATTGTCGGCCACGCTCAGGGCGGTCGCCGGTGTTGCGCCGGCCGCCTCGAAGATGCGGGCAAGGAGGGCGCGGGCTTCGTCGGGCGACAGGCGGCTTGCGGTCGCATTCATGCCCTGCCCTCCAGCGCATCGACCACGCGCTGCGCCACGAGGCTCGAGACGCGCGTGTTCGACTCGACCGTATTGCCGGCGATATGCGGTGTCAGGATCAGGTTCGGCACATCGCGGAAGCGGGCGGCCTCGGCGGCGCCCAGCGGCTCCTGCGCAAAGACGTCGATGGCCGCGCCCCCGAGCCGGCCGGCCTTCAGCGCGTCGCAGAGCGCATCCTCGTCAAGGATGCCGCCGCGCGCTGCGTTGATGAGGATGGCGTCGGGGCGCATGGTCGCAAGCGTCTCGCGCGACAGCAGGCCGCGCGTCTCCGGGGTCAGCGGCAGATGGACCGAGACCACGTCGCTGCCCGAGAGGATCTCGTCGAGCGACAGGCGCTCGACGCCCGTCCAGACCGGGCTGTCGGCCGGGACATAGGGATCGTAGGCCGCGACCCGCATGCCGACGGCCCGTGCCTTGGCGGCCGTGTCGCGGGCGATCAGGCCGAAGCCGATCAGGCCCATGCGCTTGCCCTCGATCTCGCGACCGATGAGTTTCGTCTTGGGGAACGTGCCCGCGATCATGGCCGCATTGGCGAAATAAGCCCCGCGCAGAAGCACCATGGCGGTGCCGATGACATATTCGACGACCGAGAGGCTGTTGGCACCCGTCGCTGGAAAGACCTTGATGCCACGCGCATCGCAGGCCTCGACGTCGATATTGTCGAGCCCCACTCCAAGCCGCCCGATCACCTTGAGGACACGGCCCGCTGCCAGCATGTCGCCGCGCACCTGAGTCTGGTTGCGCACGATGAGGGCGGGCACATCCGCGATGAGACGGGCGATCTCGTCAGGGCGGGCGAACAATTCGGGATCGTGATGCACCGCATATGTGCGACGCAGGTCGGCCACGACCGCCTCGTCCATGAATTCGGTGATGACGATGTCGGCGGCTCTCGTTCCGGTCATGGCTCTGGTTCCGATCAGGGCTCTTTTTCCGTTCACGGACCGGCGGCGAGAAGCGCGCCGGTGACGATGGCGAAGATGACAAAGGTGGTGCCCATGAACACGGCGACATGGCGCCAGCCGATATTCAGGATGGCGGTAATCGAGGTGCCAAGCCCAAGAGCCGCGATGGCGATCAGCAGCCCCCAGCTCGACGCCTGCGAGAGTGCAGCCTTCACGGGGAGGTAAAGCGGCATCAGAGAGGGCAT
>JBIPLL010000725.1:0-2891 GCA_044368425.1 Beijerinckiaceae bacterium | reverse complement strand
GCCTGCGCGGTTGACGAACTCCTGCGTTACGCGCAGGACGAACCCCTCCGGCACGCTCTCGGGCGGGAGGAAGCCACCCTCATGGCCTGACCCGCTTCAAGGGGTCACCCAGGGTTCCCGCCCCGCCGGCCATGGACGCAGCAACGTCGATCCATCCGCCGCGATCTCATTCAGATTCGACGCCTGCACCATCACCGCAATCACCTCGTCAAACCGCGGATCATTGTAGTGCGGTGCAGACGCGCGGAAATACCCCAGCGGGCCCTTGCGGCGCATCTCCTGCTGTCCGAACGTCCAATGCGCCGTACCCAGCGCGTAGGGCAAAAGAAACTCCCCCGCTTTTTTCAACTTCGCGTTGGCCGCGTCCGGATAATTCCAAAGATCGATTCCGTATTTGCTCCCCATCAGGGCAAGATCGCTGAGCCCTTTCAAATTCCACAAAGTATACATCGCCGACTCCGCCCGCCGCGTTTCCTCCGGCGTGCTGCCATCGGCCGCGATCTGCCCGTCGAGGCGCACCGGGCCCACCGCCGTCAGCACCTCGCGCACCGTGGCCTCATCGCCCGCATAAGCAGCGCCGCTGGCGAGGATCAAATCATAGAAAGTCCCGTGGTTGTTCTTCGCCGCGCGCTCGCTGATGCCGAGCGGACTCTCCACCAGCCAGCGGTTGAATTGCCTGAACCATGCTTTGAGCGCCGTCTCGTCCGCCGCCGTCCATTCTCCCGAGTCCGCGATCATCCCCACGCTGTTGAGCACCTCGGGAAAACGGTTCGCGTCGATGATCCCCCAGGCGTTGCCATTCTGGTCCGGCTTGACCGCCTGCCCGAAATTCATGTTCGGATTCATCGCCGTTTCCGGATCAAGGAACCACGCGCGCAACTGCTCCGCCGCCGCCTTCGCGTAGCGCTTGTCGCCGAGGAAGTACCAACCCTCGCCCAGCGCGGTGACCCGATCCTGCATCGCCTTGATCTTCGGCCCGTCGAAATTCTTCATCGCCGTCTCGTTCGGCTGGCCGTCGATCATGATCCACTTGCCGGGATTGGCCGGATCCTCCCATGCGAACTTCGACACGCTGATGTAATCCTTCGGATCCCCCGACTTCGCCCAATACTGGCGCGGCTTGGAGCCCACCTCCGCCACCGGCTGGGCGAGCGCCATGTCCGCGCGCTGGCGCAAAGCCTCGAGCGCCGGTTGCAAGGCAGGATCATTGGCCGCCGCCCTCGCGCGCACCGCCGCAATCGCTTCGCCATCGAGATTGTAAACCTTCGGCACCTCCACCGTCTTCTTCGGCCCCGGACAACCGGCCAACACCGACATCGCCACCAAACCCGCGCACGAAACGGAAACAATCTTCTTCATACCCCCACCATCATCCGCCCGCGCGCGCGAGGAAGTCACCACGGGCTTTTCCCAAAAACAAAACCTCGCGTGTATTCACTCTGGAGAGACTCTGGGTGCGGCGCGTGTCAACGCGCCGCAGCCATTCATCTTCCGTCATCCTCCCCCTACCCTCTTCAATCCGTGGCAAAAACTTCTTTCAACGCCTCCCACGCCGGCTTCGGCTTACGCGCAAAATCGAGCACCGAGGTGTTCGAAGGACACGGAAAGCAATCGTGCCCCATCCACACGATGAATCCCCCGCACCGCGGAAACCGCTCCTTGCACGCCCTTGCCGCGATGGCCAAGCCCTCCGCCTGCTCGCGCCGCGTGTGGTCCACATAAGCCGCCAGCGCTTCCTCCGCCGGCAAGTCGGCAAACTTCTCCGCCAAGCGCTGCTCCTGCGTCCACCAGTTCGCCGCATGTCGCCACAGCGACGTATCGAGCGGCCACAGCGGCTCCCCGTCCGCATGCCGGCGCAGCAACTCCAGATCCGCACACCCCGGCACGCCCACCTCGCTGCGGAAAAGCGCGTCGTCCTTCGACCAGTAATCGCGCCAGTCTTCCATGTCCCTGAAATCCCCCAACCCCCATGGCCCGTGCACATGGTGATGCACGCCCTTGCCGAAATTCTCCCGCTTGCCGAGGAAACTCGGACCCGACGGCGAAGTCGGCAAATAGCGCCGCCCCGGATCTTCCTCCGCCACCACCTCGGCGAAGGCCGCCAGACACGGATGGCTCTCGTCGCACGGATGCCGCTCCGACCAGTCGCCGTCCTCGTAGCCTTCCTGCAATTCATTGCCCCCGCACCACATCAGCAGCGAGACGTGGTGCTGGCGCGCACGGACAAAATGCCGCGCCACCCCGCGCAATTCGGCGATCACTTCCGCGTCGCACGGCGGCACGCTGTCGAGACCCGACGACGACAGCGGGAATTCCTGCCAGACGAGCAACCCCGCACGGTCGCACGCGTCATAAAACTCCTCCGACTCCAGCGAAGCCCCGCCCCACACGCGCAGGAGATTGCAACCCATGTCGCAGTAAAGCCCGACCAGCGACTCGATCTCCTCCCGCGTCACATCCTGGTAAGCCATCCGCGCCGGCGTCCAATTCACCCCCTGCAAAAAGATCGGACGCCCGTTCACCACGCAAATCCAAGGACGTGCCCCCGCCGTCGCTCCATCGCACGCGCGCCATTCAACATGCTTGAAGCCGACCGTGCGTGCAAAATTCCGCACCACCGCCCCCGCCGCATCGCGCACCACGATCTCCAAGTTATACAGCGCCTGCGCCCCCGCTCCGTGCGGCCACCAAAGCTCCGGGGACGGGATATCGAACCGGAATTCATTCACCCCCGTCGTCGCCGCAAGCTTCTTTTCCACCCCGGTAGGGGCCGCCGACCCGGCGGGTCGCTGCCTACTCAACGAAACGCCCACCTCGCACCTCGCGGGCAATTCCATCCGCACCAGGACCCCCGCCGTCCGCAAGTCCGCCGCCAACTCCGTCCGCACCGC
>JBIPLL010000767.1:0-2892 GCA_044368425.1 Beijerinckiaceae bacterium | reverse complement strand
GCACGTCCATCGCGATCGCGCCCTTGTAGTGGTTGAGCGCGCCCCGCTCGGCACGGACGTCGTCGTCGTCGAGACCGACCTTCACCCACCGCATGCCCTCGGTTTCCTCGACCTCAAACGTCGCCATCGATGTCAACCTCCGCGCCGCGGGTGATGCCACCCTTTGTCCAATCGACGCTCCAGCCCGGAAACGCCAGCGCTGGATAGGGATCGGCAACGATCGGCTCCGGCGAGGCATGCACGATGTCGAACTGCTGGTCTTCGCGGATGCGCCCCAGCCGGAAGAACTTCGAGGTGTGCTGCGTCTTGGGATCGAGCCGGACGGGGCCCCCCGGACCGGCAAACTCCAGGCCGTCGCGGAACGCCTGCCGCACGGCCTCGGTCTCGAACGAGCCCGCCTTCTCGACCGCCTTCTTCCAGAGATGCACGAGGCACCAGTCGGGCTCCATCGGATCGCCGGTCACACGATCGTAGCCAAACTCCTTGCGGAACCCATCCACCCACGTCCGATTGGCGGGCGTGTCGAGGCCCTGAAAATAGCAGGCGGCGGCGTAATGGCCCTTCACCTGCTCGGGCATGAGAAACCGCAGTTCGTCCTCGGCGATGCTCGTGGTCACGACCGGGATTTTGGTGGGATCGACCTCGGCCGCAGCAAGGGCCGCGAACAGGCCGATGTTGCTGTCGCCGTTGACCGTGCTCAGCACGCAGTCGGCCCCCGAGGCGAGGATTTCCTTGACCACGCCCGAGAAGTCGCGGTCGCCCAGGGGCACGTAGGCCTCGCCTACCGGCCGCATCTCCTTCGTGGCGAGGTACTTCTTCGCGATGTAGTTGGCCGTCCGCGGGAAGACGTAGTCGGAGCCGACTAGGAAAACCTTTTTCCGCAGCCCCCCCGCCACGCTCGCCAGCCAGTCGAGCGCGGGGAGGATCTGCTGGTTTGGCACCATGCCGCCATAGACGACGTAGGGAGACGACTCGTTGCCCTCGTACTGCACCGAGTAGAAGAGGAGTTTCTTCGCCTCCTCGAAGATCGGCAGCACCGCCTTGCGGGCGGTGCTCGTCCAGCAGCCGAATACGGCGACGGAGCCGTCGTCGATGAGTTGCCGCGCCCGCTTTGGAAAGAGATCGACTTTGGATTTCGTGTCGGGGGCCCGGGCCACGACCTGGCGGCCGAGGATGCCGCCGGCCGCGTTGATTTGTTCGAAGGCATGAAGTTCGATGTCGCGGAGCGACGTGGCGCTCATCGCCATCGTGCCGGTCTGCGAGTGGAGCAGGCCCACCTTCACGGTCTTCGCCCGGGGGGGGATGCCGAGCGAGCAGCCGGCGAAGAGGGCCGGCGCGAGGGCCCGCGCTGCGGCGAGCGTGGCGGCGCTGCCCCGCCGCAGGGCCTCACGGCGTGAGAGTCCGTCGCCCGGCGTGCCGCTCATTGTTCCTCAATCCGGTTGTAGAGGGCCTCGAAGGGCTCCGCGGAGATGCTCACGTCGCCCCGGAAGGGCTGATTCATGTCGAAGATGAGGTGCATCATGATTCCCAGGTAGGCGGCCAGGATGCCGCCGAGCATGAGCTGCGTGAGGAAGCGCATGTCGAACAGCCAGCAGATCGCGATGTTGAGGATCGCGCCCACGATCATCACGAACCACATCGATCCCGGCAGCGACGCCTTCACCGAGAAGAGCCGCAACTCCCGGGCTGCGAGGAGCTCGTTCAGCTGCCGCAAGGCCTCGGCGTGGATGATCTCTTGGGAGGGGGTCTTGGGCTCGAAGTCGAGCAGCTGGTCGTGGAAGGCATGAATCCGGATCGTCCCCTCCTCGGGCACGATCCCCTGCTGCTGGAGCGGCCACGCATACTTGATGACATACCGCGTGTAGTCGCGGAGCAGCCAGCGGAGGTTCTGCGAGTAGGGCTCGGGGTAGCGGGAGATGTCTTCGTAGAGCGCCGACACGGCCGATGCCTCCCGGGTCACGTTCGCCCCGGCCTCGGCCACGTTTTGGTAAGCGGTGACGGCGATCAGGCCGAGCAACAGGCCGTAGAACACGCAGAAGCAGGAGAGCACGTAGCCGACGATGTCATTGGAGCCAGGCGTGTATTTGACGAACTGCCGCAGGATCGGCCGCACGACGATCGAGCCGACCCAATAGAACCCGACGAACACCGTGACGAAGAGCAGCGCCAGCCGGAACGGTGGGACGTCGTAGAGCCAGTACCACGACTCGGGGTCGAAGAGATTCATGGGCGATCAGATGGGGGAGGTTCGCCGCCCCGGGGATCGGGCCTGCGGGAACGTCGCGATGGTAGCACCGGCGGGCGGTCGAGAGCCAGCAGGATTGACGTCGCGACTTTTTGTCGGCTACTGCACCCGTTCGCCGTCGAGGGCGTAGATCGCCAGGTGACGGCCGTCGGGGCCGCGGAGTTCCTCCAACCGGAACCGCCCCTCGACCGCGACCGGCCGGATCGAGAACTCGGCCGTCTGGCCGGGCTGCATCCGCACGACGACGCAGTCGTGGAGGGCCGCACCGGGGCCGAAGCAGCACTCCTGGTTGTCGCGAACGAGGACGAACTGGGTGAGGCCGCTCTGCTGGAAGCTCGGGAGGATGTAGCCGCGGATGCGGACCCGCTGCCGCTCGAGGTCTACGACCCGCGGGGTGAGCCGGTCGCGGGTGAAGGGCTCGCCCTTCTGGAGCTCGAGCTTGATGTCGTCGAACGTGATCTCGCGGATGGCGGCAGTGCCCGCAGCCGGGGCTGGCGGCGCGTTGGCCGCTGATTCCGGTACCGACTGCGGATCCGAGGCTGTCGGTTCCGGTTTCCCACAGCCGACGATGAGGCATGAGGCGATGACGAGCGCAACAGCTGTCGTGCGGGAGTTCATGTCAGCGGACGCTCGCCGCATCGAGGTGG
>JBIPLL010000766.1:0-2894 GCA_044368425.1 Beijerinckiaceae bacterium | reverse complement strand
GCAACCGACAATTGCCCTGTTCGTCGCCAGTTTAACGCCTCTCGATCGCTGAGACAAGTTGCGCTGCAGTCGATTTGGCTTTCTCAGTAGTCCCTAATTGACCTCCGGCCACAAAAGATGATGTTCTTTAAAATCCATAATAGAAGAGGAAGCCTCTTCATTATTGGCAATATTTAACGACAACTGAGTCCCATCTCGATCATAAAGAAGTGCTTGCACTGCTTGCTGATTTGGAAAATTCCTTAAATTACTTATAAGCTTCTCATAAACATCAGGTATTAGCTCTACCTAAAGGACACGCAAGCCCTTGCTTGCATGTAACTCACGTTCTTGTCCGGTGTTTGCCCCAACATGTATGATTCCGATAATGCGATTCAAAAAAGAATCCGGGTCTTGGTCGAGGGCAAGGATTTTGTAGGCGATAGGGCGTAAAAAAGCTTGGATTCCCATGCTCTTTCATCAATCGGTTGAATTTTATTGTGAGACTATAGCACTGTCCTCTCTTCAAATGACTTAGCCAGCGAATAATATATTACAAGCAAGTCAATTCAGGCTCGCTCTCCAGAACATGGCAGATTACTTGGTGTGTAAAATGGAGATGAAGTCAAAGTTGGAGAGGATGTTGGGGAGTGGAAGATATGTCAAGAGGAGCAAGGCCGAAAGTTGATCTTTCCATCAGCGCCATCGGTGCAATGTGAAGCTAGTCTTTCCTGACGTAGGGGGATGAGCCGTTCAGCAAGTAATTTCAGATCCTTCGTGAAGCTTGTAAACTTTCGAACTGGTTCGTCATCAAGCTCTGACTGCACCGCATTAGCATGGAAGAGGCTACCAATATCGATTCCTGCTGCGTGGGGATGAACCACCGTGAGCCTTGCTCGTCGGCGCTTTTTTGGATTCACATCAGCCATGAGTCTGGTGCGATAGGTCTTTCGAGAGGCACAAAGCAGGTACCGCGCAAATAATTATCAATTTCCTATTCTGGATCCACGGCACCAGATCTAGCCTGCTCCATCATCACAATGGCAGAGAGCGCAGTGGAAACCCAGGCCACGTTTTTCTTTCGGGGTCATGCCTCCAAAGAAGTCATCAGCTATGGCTTGATGCCATAAGCTCTATTGTGCCAGAGGGATCGAGACTTTGCAGTGTGTTTTGGCCGCGAGGGCGTACTGAGTTGATCTGGTTTGTTTCCTGACGCAGGGGGATTACTCGCCATAAGCGTTATCGTTCTCCATACCATCCGTGAGCATGCACGATGTGATGTGCCTGATGGAGTCAACACTGCGGTGATATATCATGCATGCCCCATATCTTGTCTGTGCTTCCAATGATGAAGACATATCCAAGATCAGTCAGTAGAGAGGCAAGCGTTTGATTCTCTTGGAGCGCTTCAGGTTCGCCCGGAGTTACTGATCCCTCATCAGCATACATGATCAGTCTGGGCAGATTGGCCAGCGAGGGAAGTGACTTTAGCCAATGCCATGACTCCGGCTGTTCATCCAACACAAGCAGATCAATGGCAGGAATGTCATGCACTGATGTAAGCTCAGCCCATGGGTCGAGTTGCCATTGCTTGGCAGAAGATTCGATGTGGATTACCCGGCCTTTGTGTTGTGATAGATACGGCTCTAATGGATCATTGTTTCTATTGGTATGGGCGCTTATACGAACAAATGTGGCGTTGGGAGCGGCTTCAAAGAAGACCGGCAAAAAATGGTCGATTGTGGGTAAAATTACATCCTGCTTTCTCTTGATTGTTGTCACCACTAGTCTCTTTAGACAATTATAGCCATGGCGCGCACCAATGATGTCCGCACGCAGCAGACTCGAAAAGCCTTTAATTGCAGAAGTTATGTATGTGCGCTTCCCGATTGGACCCGTCAACTCAATATAGTGAGAGAATGGTTGTTGGCTGCGTTCAAAAGATACGAATTGGCAATCTCTAAATGCTGGATGGTTGGTGAACAGTTGTAGATTCTTGGCCGAACCAATCAACTGTAAGCCATCTCTTTCCCATTGATTGGCTGACTCATGGGGCAGTGGCTTGGAATTGGAAGACGCAACGTCAGAGAGCATCCATGTGCCGATTGTTTCGTACTCGCTGAAGGGAGAAGGGCCGTAATTTGGTTTTATGGCGGTGAGAATTACGGACTTCCAGTCAAGACCCGAAGAAGTCTCGATATGCTGAACCATGGACTGCAGCGTGTCGCGATAGAAAGGAAGACATTGGGCGATAAAAGAAGCTCGTGTTTTCCTGCCGATACCAAGAACTGTTCTAATAAGTTTAAAATAGGGTGCATGATATTCTTCTCCTGTAAAATATCGTGGGGAACCATTGTTGTCAAAAAAATGAATTGATCTCAGGGGAATGGTATCCGCGTCCCAGATCAGGATTCGATCCTTATTGCAAGTCAGTGCAAACTCCATCTTCAGAAATTGCTGATACATCCAGCCCGCTCTTCCCGCTTGCTTACTGTTTTGATCTAAGTGTTTAGATATGTAATGCATGTAGCTGGATGGAAGAATCGACTCTTCGCTAAGGACCTGTATGTTGGGATTTGTCACAGCTTTAAACCGCTCAAGATCCTTTTCCGGAGTAATCACAACATAGTCAGCACTGTCGATACAGTTGGTTAGTCTTTTGGAGGCAACCTCCCATGTGTCAATGTCTTTTCTGCAACAAACACAGATTACAACATCTATTTCATGTTCATGCGATCGCATGTAAAATCGAGTATTGATCATCTTGGAATGGCTTGGGAAAGGCAGAGTCTCAATTATATGATGCCTCGACATGGCATCGCATTGGAGAAGTCAGCAGATTGACGTGACCCACTTTACTGGTCCAGTTCCTTTGAGAGCTGGTGGGTGTGGTCAGGCCGCCTTCCATTGCCGGA
>JBIPLL010000490.1:0-2897 GCA_044368425.1 Beijerinckiaceae bacterium | reverse complement strand
CACGCAGATACCGCTCATCGTCGATTGCGACCGGCTCGCTGCCTTATAGCTCCCGGCAAGCGCCGTTCCCGTCCCATTCTTCTACCTTCAGCCTCCTGTCTGGACAGTCATCGTGAACGAGATTCCGACGCCGCATTACGACCGCCCGCATATCAGCCGCATCTATGAATGCCTGCCCGCCCATGGGGTCGATCTCTATATCGGCGGTCGCGAAGGGGCCTCCGACCTCGCCCTGCTGCGCGAACATGGCATCACGACGGTGTTCAACTGTGCCGTGAACCTCGACTTCAACTATGTGAGCGACCCGCGCATCGAGGTCGCGTCCGGGGTCGGGTCGGGCTATGCCCCCATCCGCTATTTCAAGCTCGGTATCGTCGATGGTCCGGGCAATCCCCAGACCATGATGCTGGCGGGCTATTTCCAGCTCAAGGGCGCGCTCGATCTGGTTGTGCCGGAGAAGCCGACCTACCCCGTGCGCGAGCGAGGCAATATCCTCGTGAGCTGCCGTGCCGGCCGCTCCCGCTCCGTGGTGCTCGTCGCGCTGTTCCTGCACCTTCAATTGCCGGAGGAGTTTCCCCGGCTCGAGGACGCGATCGACCTCGTGCGCGAAAAGCGCGAGCTGCGCCCCGACGAGTGGCACGAGACGCCGAAGCCGATGCTGATCCAGGCCGCTGAGCGCACGGCCCGCTGGGCACGAATGATCGAGGACGACCTGCGCGCCCATCCCGACGAAGGCCGCTTTCTCCCGGCCCGCGCGGATGGCGGCGAATGATCCGCATCGCAGTTATCGCCGACCCGCATGTGCACGACACGACCTGGCTGCCCGATGGCAAGGGATTGCCCGGTGCCTTGCGCAGCTATGCCGATACGGCCGCATCGACGCGGGTGTTCAACGAGAGCATCCCGGCTTTCCGCGCCGCGCTCGACTGTGCCGTGGCGGAGGGGGCGCGCATCGTGGTCGTTCCCGGCGACCTCACGGATGACGGGCAGCGTCCCAATATCGAGGCGGCGCTGCGCATCATCGGCGAGTATGAGGATCGGCATGGGCTGAGGGTCTTCATGACGCCCGGCAACCACGATTTCTTCGCACGGCGCGGCCGTCGTCAGGTCAAGGAATTCGTCGACGGCGACGGCAAGCGGATCATGCTCGACAGCGGTGTGCCGACAGGTGACTTGTCGCGGGATTCCGATCTCGCGATGCTGGGCGCTCCGGCTGCCCTGATGCTTCTGTCGGATCTCGGCTTCCAGCCAAGGGCATCCGACCTCCACTTCGAGACGCCGTTCGGGACGGATCCCGACTTTGCAAGCCGTCTTCACCGGGCGACGAGCCTGGATGGCCTGTCGGCGTTCGACATGATCGACGCGTCCTATCTCATCGAGCCGGTCGAGGGCCTGTGGCTCCTGTCGATCGATGCCAATGTTGTCGCCCCGCGGGATGGCAGCGGCGATGCCCACGACCCCGCCGACCTGCACGACCCGACCGATGGCGGCTGGCCGGCGGTCCTGCGCGTGCGCCCCTATCTGCTGGACTGGATGCGCGACGTGGCGAGCCGGGCCCATGACCGGGGCAAGACGCTCGTCGCCTTCTCGCATTATCCGGCGCTGGATTCGCTTGGCGGGACATCGGCCGCGGAGCGCGACCTGTTCGCGGCCAGCGGTCTTGCCCGGCGCGCTCCCGACGCGGCAGTGGCTCGCGCCTTCGCCAAAACGGGCGTGCGGCTGCATCTCTCCGGCCACCTGCACGTTAACGATACAGGCTTGTACGCCACGGACGAGGGCCGGTTCGCCAACCTGTCGGTGCCTTCCCCCGTCGGCTTCGTGCCGGCCATGAAGATTCTCGATCTGGATCGCGACCGCGTTCGCGTTCGGACGCTCCGGCTCGATCGGTTCGCCCGGCATGATCTCGCCTTTCCGCTCTATCGCCGGGAGGCGGATGCGGCGTCGGGGCAGCTGCCTGAAGCCACGGCTGCGGCGAGCCACCTGGAATTCATCGATCATCACCTGCGCGATCTCGTCGCTGGCCGCTACATGGCGCGGGAATGGCCGCAGGACATGCTGGATTTCGTGGGGCAAGCCCGCCTGTCGGAGCTTCAGGCGCTTCTGTGGCCCGGCGAGCCGATGGCCGATAACGTGCCCGACCTGCCTCTCCAGATCCTCGCGGATGACTGGTACCGGCTGCGCAAGGGCGCGGACATGGCGCTCGATCTCATTCCCGGGGAGAGACTGGCGCTGTATCGCGACTGGGCGTCACGTGAACCGGCGATCAATGCCAGCGGCACCTCCGGCCAGCTCGCGGGCCGGTTTGCGGCCTTCCTTGCCATGCTTCGCATTCATCTCGACAGGGTGCCCACGGCCGATGTGACCATCGACCTCTCGCGGATGATCCTCGCCCGCTGATCAGGGCCGCACGCTGCGGCGCCAGACGATTCGCACCGGCAGCCGCAGCGGCCTGTCCTGCTCGCCTTCCCCGGCCAGGATCGCCAATATGGCGTCGGCCATGGCCTCCAGCGGCTGGCGGAAGGTCGTCAGCTCGTAGGATACCCAGCTTGCCTGCGGGATGTCGTCGAATCCGATGATGCAGAGATCGTCCGGGATGCGCAGCCCGAATTCGCGGCGCGCGACATCCATGAAGCCAAGGGCCAGCAGATCGGTCACGCAGAAGATGCCGTCGGGCCTCTCCGACGAGGCCAGCAGCAGCCGGGCCGCATCAGCGCCGGTTGCGTAGCCGGTCGGCCCGACCCGGCTCGTGGTAACCTTCAGCCCGAGCTCCGTTGCCGCCTGGATGAAGCCATGCTCGCGCGCCACGATGCTGGGCGTGCCGGCTGTCGAACTGACGAGCGCGAGCCTCGTGCAGCCGGCCCGGCGCAACAACAGGACGGCTTCGTTCGTGGGGCCGG
>JBIPLL010000488.1:0-2898 GCA_044368425.1 Beijerinckiaceae bacterium | reverse complement strand
CCGGCCTGTGGCACTGTCGCGTCGTTTAGCCGCCCGGCGCGCCGCAAACAACAGGGACGTGCCGCCGTCCCCAGTCGTCGTACGATCCGCCGCCCCCGCAGGGTCCGCATCCGGGCATCTGCGCAGCGCCCGCGAAGAAGCGTTGACAGCGCCGCCCGGCCAAGCCTAAAAGGCCGCGCTGCCTGGGGCTGTAGCTCAGATGGGAGAGCGCTGCAATCGCACTGCAGAGGTCAGGGGTTCGAATCCCCTCAGCTCCACCAGGCTTCTTTTTTCGAGAAATTCGCTCATGACGAAGCCCGACTGGGGCGCGTGTCTCGCCCCCAGCGAGCCCATCTGCGCCGTTTCACAAGATGCCGGAGCTTCCATTCCGGCATCGGCTGCATGGTAAGGCGCTGCCCCTCACCGCATCCCGTCGAACCACTTTTTCCATTCCGGCACGGCGCGGGCGAAGGTGCCTCGGTGGGTGGTGGGGCCGGTCGAGATGGCCTCCACCTTGTCGTTGCCCAGCGCGCGCTGCCAGTTCATGGCGAGCTGGCCCAGCCCGATGCTGATGACCTCGTCGGTCTCGCCGTAGAAATTGCGCACCGGCGTGCGGATCGCCCAGCGATAGGCCTGCGAGGCGGCGACGAGCCGGCCATAGGCGGAGGCTGCGAAGAATTGCGGGTCGAAATAGTCGCGGCGTATCAGCTTGCGCAGGTCGGTGGGGATCTGCGCCGGGTCGACAGGCTGTTTCTCATAGGCGCGGCGCGAGATCTCGTAGAATTCGTCGGTGAGTATCGAGCGGGCGAGGCCCGGCACGCCGTAATAGTTCTCGTAGGAGAAGCTCGACAGGATGAAGAGCGTCGTCACCCAGGGCGCGTCGATCTTGCGCGGGAAATTCAGGAAGCCCGTCAGGCCGACATAGAGGTCGACCGGCGCGCTCGCGGTGGCTGCCGCCTTCACGGCCTCGCCCGAGGATTCCAGCCGTTCGAGCAGCGCCATCGTCACATAGCCGCCCTGCGACCAGCCGGCGAGGAAGAGGTCGGCGGAGGACAGGCCCATCTGAGCCAGCACCGCGCGCGAGGCCCCGATCATGTCGTGGGTGGCCTGCTGGTGGCTTTCCTTGACCATGTAGCCTTCCGGCTCGGTCGAGAGGCCCATGCCGAAATAGTCGGCGCCGATCACGACATAGCCCTGTCCGGCGAACTGGGCGATGGCGAGCTGGGTCTCGGGCGACTGGTCGGGGAAGGAGGGGACCTGCTGTTTCCCGTAGACCGTGCCGTGCTGGTAGGAGACGAGCGGAAGGGTCTTGCCCGCGACCTCCGGGATGGCGATCAGACCCGTGGCGACGGTCGGCCGGTTGCCGCGCTCCGGGATGACCGAGGGGTAGGTGACGCGGTAGAGCCGCACGGCATTGTGCGCGGGGGTGTAATCGACCTTCAGGGCGGCAAAGGCCGGGGTGTCGGTTGTCAGGATGCGGTTCAGCCGGTCGATGTCCCAGCGCGCCAGAAATTCGTAGCTGACGCCCGAACTCACCTGCACGGGGCCTTGCACCTGTGCCGTCGCGGGTGGCGTGCCCGGCGCCTGCCCGAGGGCGTGCGATGGCTGCAGCGCAAGCCCGGTCAGGGCCAAAAGGACGGCGAGCAGGCGGGAGGGGACAGGCATCGGGCTCTCCGGGGGGCGGGGCAAAAGCAGCCCCGTCGCGGCCTCGCAGACCGGGGGGCCGTTCCCGGCGAAAGCTAGGGGGCACACTTTAAAAGTGTGTGAGCCCTGCGCCTGTCTGCGCCCGTCAGGCCGCGAATGGGCGCAGGTTGTAGCCCGGTTCGTTCAGCCGCTCGAAGGCCGCGGCGGCGCGCACCACATCGTCCTCCGCGTGGGAGCGGCCGACGATCTGCAGGCCGACCGGCATGCCGTCCGAGGCGATCCCGGCGCAGATGCTGGCGGCGGGCTGGCCCGTCAGGTTGAACGGATAGGTGTAGAAGATCCAGGAGACGAGGTTGCGGTCCGACAGGTGGTCGGGAATGTTCTTGCCGACATCGAGCGAGGCGACGGGCACGACCGGCGAGAGCAGGATATCGTAGCGGTCGAAGAACAGGCGCAGCTTGTCGCGTAGCGCATAACGCTCGAACACCTTGGTGTAGTAGTCGCGCATTTCCTGCGAGAGCGCGGCCTGGAGCACCTCGGCCACGGCCGGGTCGAGCATGTCGCGCTGGTTCTCGATGACGGAGCGCAGGCGGGTGCCGACGCCGGCATAGAATTCGGCGGTCCAGAGATCGGCCGGGTCGCGGTCGAAGACGTTATCGACCTCCTCGACGGTGCAGCCGAGTTCCTCGAAGCGGCGCGCCGCCTTCTCGGCAATGGCGCGCACTTCCGGGTCCGGGCGGGCATAGCCGAGCGTCGGGCTCCAGGCGACACGCAGGCCGGCAGCGGAGGCGCGGCTTGCGCCCATGACATCGGGCACCGGACCGGCGACGCCGAATGGATCGCGGCGGTCGAAGCCGGCAATGGCCGAGAAGAGGAGGGCGGTGTCAGCCATGGAGCGCGCCATGGGGCCGACATGGGCCAGCGTCGGCGTGGCGGATGCCGGCCAGACGGGAACGCGGCCGAACTGGCCCTTGAGGCCAGCAAGGCCCGTGAGCGCGCAGGGGATGCGGATCGAGCCGCCGCCATCGGTGCCGAGCGCGAAGGGCGTGATACCGGCCGCGACCGAGGCGGCAGCGCCCGCGCTCGAGCCTCCCGGCGTCTTGCCGGGGTTCCAGGGATGGCGCGTGATGCCGGTCAGCGGGCTGTCGCCCACGGGCTTGCAGCCGAATTCGCTGGTCGTGGTCTTGCCGATGAGGATGGCGCCGGCTGCGCGGGCGCGCTCGACGGCGGGGGCATCGGCCGCGGCGACGTTGCTCTCCATGGCTCGCGAGCCCG
>JBIPLL010000031.1:0-12146 GCA_044368425.1 Beijerinckiaceae bacterium | reverse complement strand
GGCTCTGACAGCGGCGGCGGTTCGCAGGGCGGCCAGCAGCGCTGACCCGGTTTGAGGATGTCGCCTGGCGAGTCAATTCCGCGACCCGCTTCACGACATCCCCCAAAGGCCTTCCCCCCGGGATTCGCCGGAAGGGAAGGCCGACGGCGCGCCGTTCAGACGGCGGCCTCACGACCCGGAAGCCATCGATCCTTGCTGCCACCACGCGGGTGGACGGCCGGGATGCCTGCGGCTTGTTTCGGGTCGGTTTCAGTTTTTCGATTCAGGAGAGACACATGAACACGCGAAACATTTTGTCGACCGCTGCCCTCGCCGTCCTTCTGGCCGCCCCGGCCTATGCCCAGACGGGCAGCCCGAGCCCGACCGGATCGCAGCCCGGCATGATGCAGAGCCAGCCGGGTTCGGGCGCCGGCACCATGTCGCAGCCCGCTGCCAATGCAGTTGGCGCGCAGACCATCAATCAGGCGCAGAACGCGCGGGGCAAGTGGCGCGCATCCAAGCTGATGGGCGTCGACATCTATGGCCCCAATAACGAGAAGGTCGGCGACGTCACCGAAGTGATCATCGACCGCAGCGGCCATATCGAAAGCGTGACCGTCGGCGTTGGCGGCTTCCTCGGCATCGGCCAGAAGGACGTCGCGATCCCGTTCGACCAGATCGTCTGGTCCGATCGTCCGGTGACGACCGGTTCGCTCGGGACAGCCGGTAACGCCAATACGGGCGTCGCCAACAACAATGCTGTCAATACCGGCACTGCCGGCACGGGCACTGCCGGGACCGGCGTTGCGATGAACAATCCCGGTGTCAACACGACCGGCACGGTCATCAACCGTGGCGCGGGTAACAGTGCGGCTGATGCCTCTAGCAGCGACGAGATGTATCCCGATCATGGCCGGATCCAGATGACCCGGGTCCAGCTCGAGGCAGCGCCTGCCGTAAGCTATTCGCGCTGATCGAATCTGCAGCACCGGCCCTGACGAGGGAGGACGACATGCCAGGCAAGGCCGCTCAGGGCGAAGAAGGCGCACCCCGCGAATGGATCTCGGGAAAGGCGCCTGAGGAACCGAAGGGGCGGGCTTCCACCCGTCCCACGCAGGAGCACAGGCAGGTCGAGGACGACGAGCTTGACGACGCCCTGCAGGACAGCTTTCCTGCGAGCGATCCCCCGTCAATGACCGTTCCCTCCAAGGCCGGGGCTCCGAGGAAACGGCACAGCAGCTGAATTCCTGCATCTGTCCCGGCCGCGCGCCCCGGCTGGCAACTCCGAAGGGCTCATCGCGAGATGAGCCCTTTTGGCATGGCCGGTCCCGTCGCCCTGAAGTCAGGAACCTTTGATCGATCATGCGCGTTGATCCATATGCTTGCGCGCCGACCGGCGTGGATCCGGCCCGGTTCTGAAGGGTTGGCGCGCATCAGCGGAGATGGCGTGGCAGACGACATCACGGCCCGCCAGGAGGCCGAGACCATGCTCGGCGAGCAGAAGCGCATCGTTGAGATGGTGGCCATGGGTGTCCGGCTCCACGACACGCTGGCGGCGATCGTGGCCCTCATGGAAGCGCGCCGGCCCGGCACGTCCTGCGGCATCCTGATCATGAGCGAGGATGGCACCCGTTTCGAGACGACGGTCGGCCCGCGCCTGCCGCCAATCTTCCACCGGACCTTCTGCGGCGCGAGTATCGAACCACCTTTCAGTGGCGCCTGCGCCCATGCCGGCTTCGGCGGCAAGCTGATCTTCGTGCCGGATATCGCGGCAGACCGCTTCTACTCGCTGGGCTGGCGCGAACTGATGCGCAAGAGCGGCCTCAATGCCGCCAGTTCCTGTCCCGTTATGGGGATCGATGGACGACCGATCGCGGTGTTCTGCGCCTATTCGGGCGATCCGGCCACCCCGCCGACCAGCGATCCGGAATTCTACGAGATGGCGACGCATCTGGCGTCGATCGCGCTCGAACGCTCGCGTGCGGAAATGTCGCTGCGCGCCGCAAACGAGCGATTGAGCGCCGATAATGCCATGGTCGAGCGCCTGAACCGCGAATTGGCAGGCGAAAGCGACCGCTTGCGGGCCTTGTTCGAGAAGGCGCCGGACTTCATGTGCATCCTGCGTGGCTCAACGCATATCTTCGAGCTCGCCAACGAGTGCTTCATGGAATTGATCGGCTATGACGACCCGATCGGGAAGGCGGCCCGCGACGTCCTGCCTGACGTCGAGGGGCAGGGGCTCTTCGACGTGCTCGACGACGTCTATGCCTCGGCCAGGCCCTATACCGGCAAGAACGCTCCGGTTCGACTGCCTCGCAAGGCGGGCGGGTCGCACGAAACGCGCTACCTGAACTTCGTCTACCAGCCGATCTTCAGCGCCACCGGAGACGTCACCGGCATCTTCGTGGTCGGGCACGACGTCACCGACCGTGTCACCAGCGAGATGGAACTGGCCGAGCGCGAGCGGCAATATCGCCTGCTCGCTGCGGAACAGGCTGCGGTGCTGGGCCAGCTTGGGGAAGGCGTCATCGTCATCGACCCGACCGGACGCGTCGTCTTTGCCAATGATGCGGCGGCCCGCATCCATGGCGCTGCCCGCATCGAGCTGCCCCTCAGCCAGCATAGCGAAGCCTATGGCATACTCACGCGCGACGGCGCCCCCTGTCCCGCGCCCGATCTGCCGCTGGCACGCGCGCTCATCCGCGACGAGCGCGTGGTGAACGAGACCTGGAAGATCCGCCGTCCCGACGGCGCGGTCGCGATTGCCGTCGGCAGCGCGAGCCGGGTCCATGCGCCGGACGGGCATATGATCGGCGCGGTCCTGACCTTCCACGATGAAACCCGGCGCGAATCCGCCATTGCCGCCCTGCGCGAGAGCGACCTGCGCCAGAACCTCGCTTTGGCGGCCGGACGCATGGGCGTGTGGGATTGGGATGTCACCAATGACCGCCTGCTCTGGAACGAGCGGCAATGCGAGATCTACGGCGTCGATCCGATGCAGTTCAGCGGCCACAACGACGACTTCATCAAGCGCGTGCATCCCGAATGCCGCAATCAGCTGCGCAGCATGGCCCTGGCAGCCTATGCCGACGATGCACTGTTCGAGTCGGAATTCCGGATCGTGCGTCCGAGCGGCGAGGTGCGCTGGGTCTCGACCCGGTCGATCGCCCTGCGTGACGACAAGGGCCGCCTCGTGCGCGCCGTCGGCGTCAATCACGACGTCACCGAGCGGCGCCGGGCGGAGGAAGCGCAGTCGCTGCTGATCCACGAGCTGAACCACCGGGTCAAGAACACGCTGGCCACGGTCCAGTCCCTTGCGATCCAGAGCTTCCGCAACACCAGCGATCCGGCTGCCGCGCACGAAGCCTTCATGTCGCGCCTTCTCGCCCTGTCGCGAGCCCATAACGTGCTTACGCGGACGAACTGGACCGGCGCGATGCTGCGTGAGGTTGTCGCCCAGGCGACCCAGCCCTTCCGCACCGGCGACGGGAGGCGCTTCGACATCGAGGGGCCTGATGCACAGCTCACATCGAAGGAGGCTCTGGTTCTGTCGATGTGTCTCCATGAACTCGCCACGAATGCCATGAAGTATGGTTCGTTGGGTCGCGAGGCGGGAGCAGTCAGGCTGCGATGGACAGTTGGCGAGGGCGGGCGCAACCTGCACCTCACCTGGACGGAAGCGGGCGGACCAAAGGTCAGCGAACCCGCGAGCAGGGGCTTTGGCTCCCGACTTATTGAATGGGGATTGGCTCAGGAACTCGGCGGAACTGCCAGCCTGAACTTCGCCCCGCAAGGTCTCGTCTGCACGATCGAGGCGCCGCTGCAATCAGCTCATGCTGTTACGTGAGGAGAACGGGATGACGGCATTGGCCCGCAAGCGCGCGCTCATCGTCGAGGACGAGGCGGTCGTCGCCATCATGATCGAGGAGATGCTCCAGGATCTTGGCTGCGAGGTCGTCGGCATGGCGGGGCGTTTGCCGCAGGCTGTCGCCAAGGCGCGGGAACTCGATCTCGATTTTGGTGTTCTCGACGTCAATCTTGGGGGCGACATGACCTATGATGTCGCCGACGCTCTGATGGAGCGGAGCATCCCGTTCATCTTTGCGACTGGCTATGGCTCTGCGGCGATCCCCAGCAAGTATGCCGCGATGCCCGTCATCCAGAAGCCCTTTGCCCCGGTGGCACTGGAAGTGGCGCTGGAGCACCTGATGAAGCTCGACCTTACCCCGGGCGTGCGGCCTGAGTCCTGCGGGACGGACATCTGATCGCCGCTGCGGGTTCACGCCCGGTCGGCGGTGTCGCTGCGCCCGACCGCTTGCGTGACCTGCGAGAAACGCTGCGGCGCATCGGGGCCGAGCGTCTGCGCCAGATAACGCAGCGGAAAGAGCATCGCCTCGATCTGGCTCGCGCTGAGCTGCTCCATCCGCATCTCGTCCCGGCGGATCGAGGCTTCGGCACGCTTCAGCACAAGCTCGACCTCGGAGGGCTGCACGCGCTGCGTTTCGACCAGTCGGCGCCCGATCTCGGCCATCAGGACGAGGAGGCCGTGGATCTGGACATTGGCGGGATTCATGAGCGCGCTCGCAGCAGTTCTGGGAGAGGCTGTTCGAAATCCGGTCCGTCATGCCGATGCGACGCGTGGTCCTGCCGGTGCCCCGGGCCGCTGCGGGCGGCGCCGCGGCCGGCGGCATGGCGCGACGTCAGCACCGCATGTCCGTGGCGGGCCCAATGCGCGAGCGCATCATCCATCCGTGTCAGCGCCCTATGTGCACGTTCCCTCGATGACAGGTGGCCTTCGCGCGCCTGAGGCCCGTTGTCGTTCATAGCGCTCTCCCGGTCCCGCTTTTCAAAAGGGGTTCAGGCTGCACTACGCACAGGCGCCGGGTTTGTTCACGCGAAAGGGCGGCCATGTCCGGCGCGGCGGCTTCTGTTGCGATCCGCGCTGTCTTTCGACTTCAGCAGGAAGCCGATCAGGACCGGAACGATCAGCCCGATGGCAACCGCGACTGCAGCGAGCGTCCGCAGCCCGACCCCGCAGGCGAGGCCAGCGCCTCCCGTTCCAGCTTCCGCGAAAGGCCATGGACCGGAAAATGGCAGCGCAAATCGTCGTCTTCCCCGGAACAATGGGCCGGAACAGTTGTTGCCTGCACAGGAATGATTCCCGTCCGCCGGTTGCCGGCGGGGGGCTTCAGGCGCCGAAGCAGCCCCTGGCAGCCCCGGACCAATAAAGGACTTTGCGATGCGCGCCCAAGATGCCCTTAAGGAAGCCGCCGCACTGCGCCGCGTGTTGATGGTGACCGGCGTGACCAGCCTTGCCGGCCTTGTGGCGGCCATGATGGCTTTGTCGATGTCGAGTCCACCTGCCATGCGCGCTGCCGGTTCGGCCGTCATGGCGGCGCCGGCTGCGACGCCGGAGATCGCGGCCGAGCCTGCCGCAGTGCGGCAGGCCCCCTGATTTGGCGTCCATCCGGCGCTTGCTGCCCGGATCGTCGGCAAGTTCGAGAATGGCGGGCTTAAGGCCCGCTTTTTCCTGTCCCGAGCGATAGACTGCGCACGGTGGCGCCTTCGAACGTGCCCCGTCCTCTATCGCGCATGTGGGGCGGCGGCATTGCCGGGGGGGTGGTGCCGGGCGGCAGCTCCATCGGAGGTACCTCGAGCGGCGGCTCCCCGGCGGGCAGGGGGGCTGGCTCGATCGGCACATTGCCGGGAATCGGCGATGGGCCGGGCGACGGGATCGGGGCTGGCCCCGGAGGCGAAACGGGATCCTGCGCCGGACCGGTCGCCAGATGCGCCATCAGCCCGCAGAGCGCGAGGCCGGGCACGACAGGCATGGGATGGAGCGGGGGACCCTTGATCGTCGCGCTGCCGTGCCGGGCCCGAGGCATGGCGAAAGGCGGCGGGACGAACCACGAACAGGATGGGGAACGGGACATGGTCTGCAAGCTGCTCTCCTCTCGTCCGGTGCGGTTTATCCCGCACCTCTGGACCGGGAACTGCGGATCTGGTGGCGTGGTTCCCGACCGCTACCTGCGGCATGGGTCACCCTTCCGGCGGTCTTTCCGCAGTGCGGGAACTTGCGCACTTCAGGTGCGTTAAGCAGGCAGCTCCAAGCCTAAATTGCCACAGATGGTTATGATCATCATGGAAGAGCGCCCGCATAAATGGTTGCGTGATGCGCATAACAGGGCAAAAACAGGCGGATACGATGCTGACGAACATGGCGAAGCTCTCCGGTGTCCTGCACGTTCGAGCACTCCTACACTTTCGAGCGCTCCTATACTTTCGAAAACACGGAGATCGCCTCCTGCAAGGTGCTCATCGCAACGACCGAGGCGGTCGGCGATTCCGAGACGGTGGCTGAATGGCTCTCCGAAAACCTTGCTCCGGTCACGGTCAGACAACTGCATCGCGAGGAAAGGCCGCACGCGACCTCCGCGCACTGATCGATTGATGAACAGGGATTTAAATCAGGCAATTGATCGTTGTTTAGCGTATAATGAATGGAACATTTCAACATTTAATTCGTTTAATGTCCAGTGAAAGCTGGAGAACTCGATGAAAGCTCTCAATCTTGGTGCGCTTCTTCTGATCATTGTCGGCGGCATCAACTGGGGTCTGGTCGGTCTGGTCGATTTCAATCTGGTTGCCGCCATTTTCGGGGCAGGTTCAATGCTGTCCCGCCTTGTCTATATTTTGGTCGGCCTCTCCGCGCTCTACCAGCTCATTCCTTTCGTCCGCGCCATGGGTGCCGGCGAAGTGACTGCACACACTGACATGCTGCATCGCCGCAGCTGAACTCCCGATGTCCCGCCCCGGCGGGGCACCGGCCAGCCGCCCCGGCTTTCCCTTCCTGCATCGAGGATAATCATGAGCGTCGTCTCCCTGCCGGCGTCGGCGCCGCGCGATCTCTTGCTGTGTCTGTCGCATCTGCGCTGGAATTTTGTCTGGCAGCGTCCGCAACATCTGCTCAGCCGCGCGGCGAAGGACTATCAGGTCGTCTTCTTCGAAGAACCGATCCACGACGATATCCGCGAGCCCGACCTCAGGCTGCAATGGGACGGGGGCATACTTGTCGCCACTCCCGTACTGCCGCATGGGTCGTCCGACACGACGGCGGCGCAGGAAGCGCTGCTCGAGCGTGTGCTCGGGCTGTTCAATTACCGGCGTCTGGTGACCTGGTACTACACGCCGATGGCGCTGGCCTTCGCGCAGCATCTGCCCGCCGATTGCGTCGTCTTCGACTGCATGGACGAGCTGTCGAACTTCCAGGGCGCCCCACGCGACCTTCGCGAGCGCGAGCAGCAGCTCATGGACATGGCGCAGGTCGTGTTCACCGGCGGTGAAAGCCTCCACGATGCCCGCAAGGCGCGGCATGCCAATATCCACTGCTTCCCGAGCAGCATCGACGCGGCGCATTTCGCGCAGGCGCGCACCTGGCGCCAGCGGCGGGCCGAGGAGCCTGCGGATCAGGCCGGCATTTCGCATCCGCGCATCGGCTTCTTCGGCGTGATCGACGAGCGGCTCGACATCGCGCTCCTGCGCGCCCTCGCCATTGCCAGGCCGGACTGGCAGTTCGTGATGATCGGGCCGGTCGTGAAGATCGACCCCGCCACCCTGCCGCAGGCAAACAATATCCACTGGCTCGGCAGCAAGACCTATCGCCAGCTTCCGGCCTATCTCGCCGGCTGGAACGCAGGTTTCATGCCCTTCGCCATCAACGATGCGACGCGCTTCATCAGCCCCACCAAGACGCCCGAATTCCTTGCGGCCGGGCTGCCGGTCGTGTCGACCCCGATCCGCGACGTCGTGCGCAGCTATGGCCGCGCCGGACTGGTCGACATTGCTGCGGGACCGCTCGACATGGCGGCCGCGCTCGGGCGCTGCGTTGCGGGCCGGGACGGCGTCTGGATGGAAGCGGTCGAGCGCAAGCTGGCGCTGTCGTCCTGGGACCGGACCTGGACGGACATGCACCGCGAGGTCCAGTCCGCTCTGGGGGCAGTCACGCGCGGCAGGGCGGTTGCCACAGGCACGACGGGACGCGCGATCGCGCGCGGCTCGCGCGCCGCAGCCGGCTCGGCACAGACCATCGCACCCCTCACGGCGCAAGGCGCGGGAGCTTCCCATGTTTGACTGGCTGATCGTCGGTTGCGGCTTTGCCGGCTCCGTGCTCGCGGAGCGGCTCGCCTCCCAGCGCAACGAGAAGGTCCTCATCATCGACAAGAGGCCGCATATCGGCGGCAATGCCTATGACGAGTACAATGAGCACGGCGTGCTGGTTCACCGCTATGGACCGCATATCTTCCACACCAATTCGCAGAACATTGCGGATTACCTGTCGCAATTCACGCGCTGGCGGCCATACGAACACCGTGTTCTGGCGGAGGTGGATGGCCAGCTCGTGCCGATCCCGATCAATCTGACGACCGTCAACAAGCTCTACGGGCTCGATCTCGACGAGGAGGGCGTTGCCCGGTTCTATGCCGGGCGCGCCGAGGCGGTTGCGGAGATCCGCACCTCCGAGGACGTGGTCGTCTCGCAGGTCGGGCGCGAGCTCTACGAGAAATTCTTCCGGGGCTATACGCGCAAGCAATGGGGCCTCGACCCCTCGCAGCTTGACCGGTCGGTGACGGCGCGCGTGCCGGTCCGCACCAATCGCGACGACCGCTATTTCACCGACACGTTCCAGAACATGCCCGCCGACGGCTATACGCGCATGTTCGAGAAGATGCTCGCGCATCCCAACATCAAGATCATGCTCAAGACCGACGCGTCCGAGGTGATGGATTCCATCCCCCATCGCCGCGTCATCTATACCGGGCCGATCGACGAATTCTTCAATTTCCGCTTCGGACGGCTCCCCTATCGCTCGCTGCGATTCGAGCATGTGACGCGCGACGAGGAGAGGGTGCTGCCGGCCGCAACGGTGAATTACCCCCAGACGCAGGACTTCACCCGCGTCACGGAATTCAAGCACCTGACAGGTCAGGTCCATCACAAGACGGCCCTGGCCTACGAATATCCGATGGCCGAAGGCGACCCCTATTACCCGGTGCCCAATCCCGAAACGCAGGCGCTGTACAAGCGCTATGAGGAACTTGCCAACGCCACCAGCAATGTCTGGTTCGTCGGGCGGCTGGCGACCTACCGCTACTACAACATGGACCAGGTGGTCGGGCAGGCTCTCGCCACGTTCCGGCGCATCGACGAGCAGGTGCCGGTTTCGGCCCGCAAGGCCCTTGAGATCAAGCGCAGGGCGGCGACCGCGCAGGCGACCGCACTGTTCGGCCCGCTCGCCAGCTCGCTCGCGAAGCGAGCCGAGACGACCTTGCCCGCCGCGCGGCCCGCGCGACCGGCTGGCGAGGCGCGCGCAAAGGCCTGACGGCGCCTCGCCTCAGGCTCCGGTTCGATCCGAAAGCCCCTTGATTCGAAGACCCTTCCCGCTCCCGGGGAGGGTTTTCCGCGTCGCGGCTCGGGGTTCGCCTGTCCCGCTTCATTCAGCCTGCCGCAATCGGCGGTGCTCCTGCTGTGCGATCAGTTCCGCCAGAAGGTCGGGATCGGTCGAGCGCGCGAAGGTCGCGCGCTCATAGTCGATGAGGCCGTTCGGGCAGTGCCGGTCGTCGTCCCAGCCGGGGTGGTTCATCACCGGATAGAGGCAGATGCCGAGCATCGGCACGCCCATGTCCTCCGCGGCCTCGACCTCGCCGCAAACGAAGCGGAACCACGGGGCGCGCAGGTCAGCCTCGATTCCGGTTTCCGCCATCAGGATCGGCCGACCGTAGCGGGCATGGACCTCGGCGAGCATCCGGCTGGGGGCCTTGTAGCGTGGATCGCCCGCCTGCCAGTCGATGGGGCCGCCTTCGGCTACCCACTGGTTGTGGCAATAGAAATTCACGCCCACGATGTCGAGATAATGCGGCGCGCCGCCCAGCTCCGGCGCCTGCCGCCCTGCGATCATGTCCCAGGCCTGATATTGCGCCCCGTTCAGCGCATGCGCGATGTCGGTCGTTTCCGGCCGTTCGGGATCCGGCACGACATGGATCATCGGGTCGACATGGATGAGCCGGGCTTCGGGCACGGCTTCCCAGATCGCGTCGGCGGCGGCAAGCGTGGCGCGCACCAGATGTCGCTTGAGCTCGTCGCCCCGCTCCCGGCAGCCAGGATTGAAGATCGCCATGGTGCCGCCCGCCCAGGCCATGAAGCTGATTTCGTTGACGACGGACAGGACGGGAGCCTCTCCGGCCTCCCGCGCGATCTCCTCGGCCGCCCGGGCCGCGAATCTCGCGAAATGCGCGATGAAATCCTCCGACCAGATGTCGAGCCAGTCCGGCCAGCCATAATGCATGAGATCCCAGATCACCTGCATGTTCGCCGCGCGTGCGGCCCGCAGCATGGGCAGCGCGCTCGACCAGTCGTAATGGCCGGGCCGCTCCTCGATCAGATGCCAGCGCAGGCCGTCGCGCAAGGTGCGCAGTCCCGCCTGCCCCAGCAGGGCATAGTCCTCATTGACGAGGGCGTCGTGTCGGGTCGCCGCAATGATGTCGAGCCGACGGCCGTCGGCCCGCCGGTGGGTCGAGCATTCGAACCCGCCCATGAACCAGCTGCGAAACCCGCCAAAGGGTCGCAATTCCGGGCAAGGCGTGTCGGAAGAGCGCAAGGCCTCGACACGTCGCTGGCTCTGACCGGTCATGTCGTCTCCTGATTGAGGATGGCGATGGCCGGGAATGATTGCCGAGGCCCCTTCATTCTGGCCCCTTCATCCTCGCCCCTCTTCCATGGTCGACCCTGCGCTGGCGCAGCATCCTGAATGGCTATTGGGGCGATTTCCGGACCCGCCCCGCCCCGGCAACGACGGACAGGGGGCCGCGCCGGCCGTCGGCAGCCAGCACAACCGCTCCGATGGAACGCATCAGGCCCAGCAGGGTTCAATTCGCAGAGCCTTCTTCGGGCTGCTGTCTTGCGGCCGTCTGTGTCTGGAGCCGCGACGTCCGCCACGTCCAGTTCATCGGATTGTGCCTCCACGTCCTTCCGGTGCGCCACGCGGCGCGTGGGTGTCGAAGCAGGGCGGCCAACACGAAGCTGCTCGGTGTCCCGTCCGATCTTCTCGCCTGCGCGGGACCGGACGGGGTTGTGTATCGCAGGCTGATGCTCGCGGCAATCGATCTCGTCGACCAGATGAGCGGGCCGTCCGTCCGGCAGGAGGCCGCGCAATGACCGGAACATCCCTGCCCGATAACGGCAAAAGGGACCGGCAGGATAACCAGGCCCCGCGAGGTTCGGAGGGCAGGCTCGCCCGCCCGCTGGGCCTCGACAACCGGGCCGTGCCGATGCGCCTGGCGCGCGGCGACCGCGACTGGCGGGCGGTGCGGCGCCTCGTGCCGGCACTCCTGATCCTGCCCTTCGCTGAGGACGTGACGTTCCGGCCGCTCGGCCCGCACGATGTGCGGCTGGCTCCGCCCATCCTGTGGCTCGCCTGTCCGTTCGAGGAGCCTCTGAGCGGCCCGGCCGTCCTGCTCTTCGTCGATGCCGATGCGCAGGGGCTCGCGGTCGAACTGATCCCGGCTGCTCCCGATCATCGGGAAGAGACTGTCCACCGGCCCGGAACAAGTTCCGTGCCGTTCCGTTCCTGAACGCAACGCAACAGGAGTATTGTCATGCCCGCCAAGCAGAAGAATTTGAACGATCTCTTCGTCGATACACTGAAGGACGTGTATTACGCCGAGAAGCAGATCCTGAGAAATCTGCCCAAGATGGCCAAGGCGGCCATGGAGCCGGAGGTCAGGAAAGCTTTCGAACAGCACAAGGCCGAGACCGAGGGCCAGATCGAGCGGCTTGAGCAGGTCTTCGAGATGGCCGGCATTGCGGCGCGCGGCAAGACCTGCGAGGCGATCATCGGCATTCTCGACGAGGGCAAGGAAATCCTTGAGGATTACAGCGACAGCGAGGCGCTGGATGCCGGCCTGATCGCGTCCGCACAGGCTGTCGAGCATTATGAGATCAGCCGCTACGGCACGCTCAAGACCTGGGCAAACCTGCTTGGCATGAAGGATGCGGCTCGCCTCTTCGACGAGACCCTCGCCGAGGAGAAGAAGACCGACGACATGCTGACCAGGCTCGCAGTCACGGTGGCCAACCGCAAGGCCATGCAGAAGGCGGTCTGACGCGATCGC
>JBIPLL010000618.1:0-2900 GCA_044368425.1 Beijerinckiaceae bacterium | reverse complement strand
GATTTTCGCAAGTTGAGCATTAGCCTTGCGTTCGATCAGAACCTCGCGCGCTTGTTCCTGCCATTGCGCTTGCGACGCATCGGAAGGCGTGCGCGACACGATTGTCCATTGCGTTCCGCCGTATTGAACCCTTTCGCCGACCCGGGCAGTCGCCAGCCTTGAATCGGGTTTCTGCAACAGGCTGGCGCTGTCGAGAGTGAATGACGATCCACTCTGCTCGCCGTTCGCAAGATCGATCACGAAGCGCTGGCTGTAACGCCAGGGGTAGTGGGACAGTTCGCGCTTGATTTCGTCCGCACTGACCGGGTCCATTCGCGCCCGGACCTGCCGCTGCAGAGCGTCAACCAGCAGACGGTCGCGGGCGTCACGCAAGGCGAAGTGAAACTCCGCATCTTGGGCGAGGCCGCGTTGTTCGGCCTCCATCGCCAACGCTGTGCGCGCCACAAGTGCATCGAGCGCCGCATGGCGCGCATCCTCAGCGCCGAGCGGCTGATCAAGCGATTGCTTCAACTCGCGCAGGGTGACTTCGCGACCCGCGACATTGGCCAGTGCCTGCCCTTCCGGTGCAGCGTCCTGGCAAGCCACAAGCGAAGCGATCATCAGCACTGTCCCGATCCGCATCATCTCGCCTCGCTGATCCTTGCCTCTGGCCTCCGTTGCGCGCACACAAAGCAAATGCAATCAGTATATGACTGGGCCAGCGTTCTGCTATTCTGCGTCCTTGCCATCACACTTCTGCATCGATCGATGCATCCGCCTTTCCGTGATCGGATCGTGACCTACGTGCCGCCGGCGGTAGGCTGCGCCGTTGGCAACTGGCTTGGCAATGAAGGGCATGTTGCGGGCGCTGTGCTTATCCTGGCCGCATCGGCGCTTTATCTCGCTTTGGTGATCCGGCCTCTGGCGAGGCGGAACTGATGCCCGGCGAGGTCAAGCCTGCGTCGAACCAAGCAGAAGCCGCTGCTGCGCCGCATTCTGCACGGTCACGAAGTCAGCGGTAAATCTTTCCAACCGGGCCATCGCCGCCTGATCGATGCCATCGGTGGAGAAACGGGCCAGCAGCCCGTCCTGGCCCGTCGCATGGAAGGCTCCGGTGGCAAGGGCGATCCGCTGCTCCCAGATGCCAAGGGGAAAGCTGCTGCCAATCCTCGTCCAGTACAGCACCGTTTCCAGCCGGCTGGCGCGCTGTGCGGCCAGCATGCCGACAGGGATGGTTCGTCCGGCATATTCAAGCGACATTTCCTGCTGCATCAGAATTTCGAAGCCCGATGCGGGATAGCAGAATTCGGGCCGGTGCAACTGGGTCGAGGGGCTTTGCGCCGCGCCATGCGCCAGAACCACGGTCACACCATGCTGGTCTGCCGCGCGATATTGGCCGATTGCCAACTGGTCGTACTGGTTGACGCCCATTGCATCGACGTCGGCCAAGATCACGTCGTCCGCCTGAATCACCTGCCAACCGGGTATTTCGTGACCGAGCATGTCATCCAGCACAACATCGGTCCCCGTTTCCGGGTGCGCCCTCGGCTTCACCCAAAGCGCTGCGACTCCGCCCAAGGCCAGCATCGCACCCAGCATCGTCTCTCGCCGGCGCATCATCTGCCTGACACCGTGTTCCAACGCACCGCAGCGCGATCGCACACCCAAAGCATGCCGGCAGCAAACATGAAGCTGACGAAACCCGACAAGGGATGGACGGCAGTCGACAGGATGGCGCTGCCTTGCCATTCGACCAGAGCCAGCAAGGCCACCACACGGGCGATGTTGGCAGCCATGGCAATAGGAATTGCCAGCGCGGCTGCAAACCACGCCTGCAATGCGCTGCGCTGGTGGACCCAATGGGCGTAAAGAACACTGATCGAAACAAGCGTGAGGGTTGAATTGGCCCCGGCGCAGGCGTTTTCGATGGCAAGGACATAGGGTCCGACTGCCACAATGCCGGGGCTCACAGCCGCATCGATCCCGCCCATCGTCGCCAGCGCGACAGCATGCTCTGCCACAAAGGTGCGCAAATGCCCGTTGGCCGCAATCGACAAGGTATATGGCAACGGCACGATCATCAGCAGGAAGACGAGTGGAAAGACGCAGCGGCGCAGCACCGCCGGACCATGCAGGGCATAAAGAGCGGCGACGCCGCAAAGCCATACTGCAAGGGCACCCAGCGACGGGATAGCAGCGGCACTGGCAAACAACAGGATGACGGTCGCCGCGATCAACACGACGATCCAGACAGCCGGAGAGCCCGGGCGTGACAGGGCGCGTGCCTGACCGAAGTCGCGCCACAGGGTATATCCCCCCAGCGCGATCACGATAGGCGCCAACGACCCTGCCTCCGTGCGCCACGTCGTGCGCATGAGGTCAATTGCTGCGGGCGACGCGAACAGGGCAAAGGTCGCGATGATCCATACGCCCGCGCCGCCGAAGCGCAGCGGGATCGGCCCCGGTGCAGCAGATGACACGGATAGCATGGCGGACATCGTGGCAGACCTTAGCAACGTCGAAAAGGAAAAGACATGTTCCTGAAGTGCGCTGAACGTCAAGCCCGGCTTGCTGCAATAACGCTAACGCGGACCCGCCGGCAAGGCAGTTTCGAATCAGGGGCGAAAGCGCACCAGATTGCTTTACAGCTGTCAATGGACACCCAGTTTTACGAGCTAATACCAACGCGCATTGATCATGACCCATGCGCCCACTGGCGCATGCCGATGGACATGATGCGTATTTCAGAAGTTCTGGACACCCATTTCGCTAAATCGCGGACAAGCGTTTCGCTAGGCTCAGGACTCATTGTGTCAGCCAGAAGATGACGGTTGCGGCGATGCATATCGCGGACATGAACGTGTGGGCGCAGCGGTCGTAGCGTGTGTGGATGCGGCGACAGTCCTTGAGTTTGCCGAACA
>JBIPLL010000541.1:0-2562 GCA_044368425.1 Beijerinckiaceae bacterium | reverse complement strand
TCGCGGGCATAGGTCAGCGCCCGGCGCATCACGAGCGCGTTGCGCACGGAATGCGGCCCGTCCGTGAAGGCGATGGCGCCGGCCTCTTGCAGCAGACCGAACTCCGTCATCTCCCGGCCGTTGAGGCCCTTGGTGATGGCCGCGGCGGGCAGGATGTTGACCTTTGCCTTGTCGCGAGCACGGCGCTTGATGAAGTCGATGATGGCCGGGTCGTCGACCGGCGGATCGGTATCGGGCCGGCAGACGATCGTGGTCACGCCGCCGGCCGCCGCCGCAAGGCTCGCGGTGCGCAGCGTTTCGCGCGATTCGGCGCCGGGCTCTCCCACCAGCGCGCTCATGTCGATGAGCCCCGGCAGCAGCATGAGCCCATGGGCATCGATGACGCGCGCACCCTCGGGCCGCCCCGTCTCGCCCGTGCCCACATCCGCGATGAGGCCGTCGCTCACGAGCACGTGGCAGGGCCTGCCGCGCTCCGCGCCCGGAAGGGCGGCACCGGCAATGACGAGCGGGCTGCGGATGTCGTTGCTCACACTCATGATGACCGCTTTCCGGCGCGAGCCTTCAGGCCCAGACGCAGCATGATCCATGCGAGCGCCGCCAGAACGCCCGCGATGATGGCGAGCGCCAGATGCAGCGTGCTGCGCGGCTCGCTTCCCGACAGTTTCACCGCACCGACGATGAGGAAGGCGACGAGGACAATCGCCGGCGCGGCAAGCGCGAGCCAGATCATCAACCGCCGGGCGGCCGGGACCGGTGTTGCCTCCGGAGGGCTCGCCATCAGCCGCCCGGCAGCGAGCGCGACAGTGCCTCAAGCACCGCCATGCGCACCGCCACCCCCATCTCGACCTGTTCCTGGATCAGCGATTGCGCGCCGTCCGCGACATCGGTCGCGATCTCGACCCCCCGGTTCATGGGGCCCGGATGCATCACGAGCGCGTCTGGCTTCGCATAGGCCAGCTTCTCGGAATTGAGCCCGTAATAGCGGAAATACTCCTTCACCGACGGCACGAACGCACCCGCCATGCGCTCGCGCTGCAGGCGCAGCATCATGATTATATCCGCATCCGCCAGCCCCGAGCGCATGTCGCGATGCACATCGACGCCAAAGCGCTCGATGCCGGTCGGCAGCAGCGTGGAGGGAGCGACAACACGCACGCGCGCGCCCAGCGCCGAGAGCAGGATGATATTGGAGCGCGCCACGCGCGAATGCAGGATGTCGCCGCAGATCGCGACCGTCAGCCCCTCGATCCGCCCCTTGTTGCGCCGGATCGTTAGCGCATCGAGCAGCGCTTGCGTCGGATGCTCATGCGCCCCGTCGCCCGCATTGATGACCGAGCAATCGACCTTGCGGGCCAGCAGATGCACCGCACCGGCTGCCTGATGGCGCACCACGATGATGTCGGGCCGCATGGCATTGAGCGTCGCGGCCGTGTCGATCAGCGTCTCGCCCTTTTTCACGGACGAATTGCCGACCGACATGTTCATCACGTCGGCCCCGAGCCTCTTGCCCGCCAGCTCGAACGAGGCCTGCGTCCGGGTCGATGCCTCGAAGAACAGGTTGATCTGGGTCCGGCCACGCAACGTGGCCTTCTTCTTCTCGACCTGCCGGTTGAGAAGGATGGCGTCCTCGGCCATGTCGAGGAGGGACGTGATCTCGAGGTGGTTGAGCCCCTCGATCCCGAGCAGATGGCGGCGCGCGAAGACAAGCTGCGACATGTCCACAGCGCTAAGCCCGTGGGCGCAAAAATCAAGCGCCGCGTCGCGCTGGCAGCGTCCTGCCTGTGGATCGTGCCAGACCCGCAACCAGCCAGGTCAGGTCACGGCCCGGCGAAGGCAGGACGCGAGCCGCCCCTCAGTCCGCCGCGGCAGCCTTCCGTGCCGCAGGCTTCTTCGCGGCCGTCGCTACCGCAACGCCGTCGGCTTTCGCCTTTGCCGCCGGCTTGCGTGCAGCGGGCTTCTTGACCGCAGCCTCCGACGCATCGGCCTTCGCCTTCGCAGGAGCCTTCGCAGAAGCCTTGGCCTTGGCAGGAGCCTTGGCCTTGGCGGGACTTTTGGCGGCGCTCTTCTTGGCTCCGGCCGCTTTGCCCCGCCCCTTGGCGGGAGCCGAGGCTTCGCGGGCGCGCAGCAAGGCGATGGCCTCATCGAGCGTCAATGCGTCGGCATCCATGCCCTTGGGGATCGTTGCATTGGTCTTGCCGTCGGTGACATAGGCACCGTAGCGGCCCGGCCGCACGGCGACGCTGGCGCCGTCCGGCGTCTCGCCGATGACGCGCCCCGTCTCGCGACCTCCCCGCCGCCCGCCGCCCTGCTCCTTGGTGACGATCAGGTCGATGGCGCGATTGGCGCCAACCTCCAGAATATCGTCATCCTTGCCGATATTGGCATAGATCTTTCCATGCTGGACATAGGGGCCGAATTTTCCGATCCCCGCCAGGATCGGCAGTCCCGTCTCGGGATGTGTGGCAACCAGCTTCGGCAGGCTGAGCAATTGCAGCGCGCGGGCAAGATCGACAGCCCCAGCCTGCATCCCCTTGGGCAGCGCCGTGCGCTTGGGCTTCTCGC
>JBIPLL010000487.1:0-2901 GCA_044368425.1 Beijerinckiaceae bacterium | reverse complement strand
GTCCGGCGGCCAGCTCGGCTGCCCCATCGTGTTCCGTGGCCCCAATGGCGCGGCGGCCCGCGTCGCGGCCCAGCACTCGCAGTGCTATGCCGCCTGGTACAGCCAGATCCCGGGCCTGAAGGTGGTGATGCCCTCGACGGCAGCCGATGCCAAGGGCTTGCTCAAGGCCGCGATCCGCGATGCCAATCCGGTCGTCTTCCTTGAGAACGAGATTCTATACGGCCAGTCATTCCCCATCCCGAAGCTCGACGATTTCGTGCTGCCGATCGGCAAGGCACGCATCGCCCGCGTCGGCAAGGACGTGACCATCGTCTCCTTCGGCATTGGCATGACCTATGCGCTGAAGGCCGCCGATGCGCTTGCCGGCGAAGGGATCGAGGCGGAGGTGATCGACCTGCGCACCATCCGCCCGATGGATACCGATACGGTCGTGGCTTCCGTCATGAAGACCGGACGTTGCGTCGCCGTCGAGGAAGGCTACCCGCAATCGGGTGTAACCGCCGAGATCGCGATGCGCGTCAACGAGCGCGCCTTTGACTATCTCGACGCGCCGGTCGTGCGCGTCACGGGCAAGGACGTGCCGATGCCCTATGCCGCCAATCTCGAAAAGCTCGCGCTGCCGAGCGTGGCCGAGGTGGTCGCCGCCGCCAAAGCCGTTCTGTATCGCTGAGCGGGGGACACTCGGATGCCGTTCAATCTGCTGATGCCCGCCCTTTCGCCCACGATGGAAAAGGGCAACCTGGCCCGCTGGCTCAAGAAGGAAGGCGACCGGATCAAGTCCGGCGACGTCATCGCCGAGATCGAGACCGACAAGGCGACGATGGAGTTCGAGGCGGTCGATGAAGGCATCCTCGCGAAGATCCTCGTGCCGGACGGCACGTCCGACGTCGCCGTCAACACGCTGATCGGCGTGATTGCGGCGGAGGGCGAGGACGTGTCGAAAGCGGCTGCGGGCGGAAACGCGCCGGCTGCGAGCGCACCGGTTCCCGCCGCGGCGGCGCCGGCGACACCCGCCGCTCCGGCGGCGAAGGCTGCGGCACCCGCACCGGCTGCTCCCGCCGCTGCGGCCGCATCATCGGGCGAGCGTGTCTTTGCCTCGCCACTGGCGCGCCGCATGGCGAAGGAAGCCGGGCTCGACATCGCCGCCATCCAGGGCTCCGGCCCGCATGGCCGCGTCGTCGAGCGTGACGTCAAGGCCGCAATGGCCGGTGGGGCCCCGCGCGCTGCCGCGCCAGTTGCGTCCGCTCCATCTGCCGCGCCTGCGGCAAAGGCCCCCGCGCCGTCCTCCGCGCCGATGGCGACGGGCATGGCCGACGATGCCGTGCGCAAGCTCTTCGCTCCGGGCTCCTACGAGGAGATCCCCCACGATTCGATGCGCAAGGTCATCGCCCGGCGCCTTCTCGAGTCGAAGCAGACGATTCCGCATTTCTACCTGACGATCGATTGCGAACTCGATGCGCTGCTCTCGCTGCGTGAGCAGATCAACAAGGCGGCGCCGGTCCGTGACGGGAAGCCGGCCTACAAGCTGTCGGTCAACGACATGGTGATCAAGGCACTCGCCATGGCCCTGCGGGCCGTGCCCGATGCCAATGTCACCTGGACCGAAGGTGCCATGCTCAAGCACAAGCATGCCGATGTCGGTGTCGCCGTCTCGATCCCCGGCGGGCTGATCACGCCCGTCGTTCGGGATGCCTGCCACAAGTCCCTGTCTGCCATCTCCAACGAGATGAAGGATCTGGCTGCCCGCGCCAAGGCCCGCAAGCTGAAGCCCGAGGAGTTTCAGGGCGGCACCACGGCGGTGTCCAATCTCGGCATGTTCGGCATCAAGGACTTCTGCGCCGTCATCAACCCGCCGCACGCTACCATTCTGGCGGTCGGTGCGGGCGAGCAGCGTCCGGTCGTGAAGAACGGCCAGCTCGCGGTTGCGACCGTTATGAGCGTCACGCTCTCGACCGACCACCGCGCGGTGGACGGTGCGCTTGGTGCGGAGCTCTTGCAGGCATTCAAGGGCTATATCGAGAACCCGATGGGCATGCTGGTCTGATCTGCGCAGTCCTGAACGGGCGGTGAAGCGTTGGGAGCTTTTGCGGCCATCATCATCGCTTTGCCGCTCTCCCTTGCGGCAGGCTGGTTCGTGGCGGCGCTGATCGCGGTGCCAGCAGGGCTGGAGCAGGGGACCATCCTCGTGATCTTGCCCGTTGTCGTGCTGCTATTCGTAGCCTGGCTCGCATTGACGGTTCCGATCGTGATCGGCGTTCAGGCCCACCGCTTTCGGACACTGGCCACGGCGCTTGCGGTTTCGGCCATGGCCCTCACGATCGCCGGTTTCGTCTGGTTACTGCTGGCGGGAAAGCCGCCAGGACCGGGATTGCGGGAGTGGATCGGCCTGATCGCGAGCATGGTAGGGCTGGCGACGGGCGTTCTGGTGCAATGGCTGTGCCTACGCAGGCAGGCGATCTGAAATCTCTGGCGGACCGTGCCGCCCACTATCGACGGAGAGCGTGATGGCCGAGAGCTACGACATCCTGATCATCGGCGGCGGACCGGGCGGCTACGTCGCCGCCATCCGTGCCGCACAGCTCGGCTTCCGCACGGCCGTCGTCGAGCGCGAGCATCTGGGCGGCATCTGCCTGAACTGGGGCTGCATCCCGACCAAGGCGCTGCTGCGCTCGGCCGAGATCTATCATTATGCGACACACGCCAAGGACTATGGCTTGACGCTGAACGGCACGATGACCGTGGACGCGGCCGCTGTCGTGAAGCGCTCGCGCGGCGTGTCCGCGCAGCTCAATGGCGGCGTCGGCTTCCTGCTCAAGAAGAACAAGGTCGACGTGATCTGGGGCGAGGCGAAGATCACGAAGCCGGGCGAGGTCGTGGTCTCGGCCCCCGCCAAGCCGGCCG
>JBIPLL010000029.1:0-12156 GCA_044368425.1 Beijerinckiaceae bacterium | reverse complement strand
CGCTGAGTACGGCTGAGGAACTTGCCTCCGGCTATGCCCGCAAGGACTTCTCGCCGGTCGAAGTGACAAGCGCCCTGCTCGCCCGGACGAGGCGCCTCAATCCCAAGCTCAACGCCTTCTATTTGATCGACGAGGAGGGCGCGCTAGCGGCTGCGCGCCTCTCGGCGATGCGCTGGGCGAAAGGCTCCCCGCTGAGCGCTCTCGACGGGGTACCAACCTCCGTGAAGGATGCCCTTCCGTCGGTCGGCCATCCATCGTTTCGCGGCTCGGCCGCCCATAATCCGGCGGGGGGCAGCGCTGATATCGACGCACCTGCCGTCGCTCGCATGCGCGAGGCCGGAATGGTGTTCCTGGGCAAGACGACCATGCCGGATTACGGCATTCTTGCGTCGGGCTACAGTTCGCGTCATGGCATCACGCGCAATCCTTGGGACCTCACCAAGACGCCAGGCGGGTCCAGCGCCGGGGCCGCCGCCTCCATTGCTGCCGGGCTCAACCCCATAGCCGTCGGCACGGATATCGTCGGCTCTATCCGTCTGCCGGCCTCCTTTACCGGCCTCTACGGGCTGAAGCCGAGTCAGGGACGCGTGCCCTATTATTTCCCCAACAGCCCCTCGCTCGTCGCCGGACCGATGGCACGGACTGTGCGGGATGCGGCAATGCTCATGGATGTCATTGCCAAGCCGGACCCGCGCGACTTCACAGCCCTTCCCCATGATGGCGTCTCCCATGCCGGGCTTCAGTCGGCTCAATTGAGCGGAGTCATTGTTCGCCTCGTCACGGATCTCGGCTTCGGCTTTTCCCCCGACGCGGAAGTGGTCGGCGCCCTGGAGGCTTTCGCAGCCCTCCTCGCCAAGGCGGGCTGTCGCGTGGACCGCTGCCACACTGTCTTCGACAAGGAGGACCGAGACGAGGCCGAGAGGTTCTACAAGGTCCGGTGCCGGACCGAACTCTTGACCGCGCCGCCCGCCCTGCGCGTGCAGGCCCGCGTCATCTCGGACTGGTCGGCAGAAGCCGATCAGATGAGCGCGACCGATTTCTACAGATCGTTCAATCATTTGCAGCTCTTGCGGGAGAAGGCGTTACGCATCTGCGACGGCGTGGACTACCTGCTCCTGCCGACCGTTCCGTCACTCCCCTTTGATGCGGATTGCCCGGGCCTGACCGAAGCCCAGCTCTTCGAGCCTTGGCTCAATACGTTTCTGTTCAATCTCACGGAGCAGCCGGCTGTTTCGGTCCCGTGCGCGATCTCAAGATCGGGGCTCCCAATCGGGGCGCAGATCGTCGGACGCCGATATGACGACCAGGGTGTGATGCGGATGGCCTTGGCATCCGAAGCGCTCTTGTCTTTTCGAGACGCTGCCAATCAGGTAATTGCGCGCGATGTCGGGAGCAGGACAGCCACGGAGGTTTGAATATGGAACGCGCACCGTCCCGCGTGCCCCGCAAGCAAAAGCCCTCGCGGGTCGCCCAGGAACGGCGGCGCGATCTGATCGAAGCAGCCATTCGGGATATCGCAGCAAATGGCTATGACAAGGTGACTATCGCCACCATCTGTGAGCAGGCTGGCTTCTCGCGCGGACTTATAGGCCATTACTTTGTCGGAAAGGATGAACTGCTTCTGGAGGCCGTGCGAACGGTTGCCTCGGAGCTTGGACAGGCGATCCGCGAAGCTGCAGAGGCCGCTGGTCCCGATCCGCTGGACCGTCTGCACGGTATCGTTCATGCGAGCTTTACGCCTCCCGGCTTCACGCCCGAGAAGGTTGCCGTCTGGGTCTCCCTGACCGGCTCGGCCCAATGGTCCCCCGATCTGGCCAAGATCTATCGTGACATCTGGCGCGACTACCGGCGCGGCGTCGGGCGACTGATGGCCAAGGCTGCGAAGGAGCGATCCCTCGCACTGGACATCGATCTGACGAGCCTCATGTTTTCCCAATTGATCGAGGGTCTCTGGGTCGGCGGTTCGGCCGATCCGCATGCAATCAGCGCGGCCAGGGCTGAAGCCTGTTGTCACTCATTTCTCGAGCAGACCTTTGGCGCGTCTGGATCGCTTCAGGGTGCGGGGCGGCCTAGGAAACCGGACGCCGCAACCGCTTGAGGCTACCTGAGAAGTTCAAGATTGGCACAGTTCCTGCCCGCAGCATGCCGCGTGCGAAGATGATCGATGCGCCCGCCTTGATAACCTCGGCGTGCCCCTCGATAAGATCTCCTGTTCTGACGGCGTTCATGAATTCACTGTTGACAGAAATAGTCACAATATTAGTGGAGCCGATCTCGTAAGCCGAACCAATGAACAGACAGTAGTCGGCAAGCGTGAGCAGACAGCCTCCGTGCAGCAAGCCGAGGCCATTGGCGTGCCGGCTATCCGATCGAAAAACGCATTCGGCGCCACCTTGCCGGGGGCGATGAAAGAACGGGCCGACGTGATTGTCGAAGGGTTCCGATGGAAGAACCCGCCAGCCAGCGAATTCCCCAACTGTTACCTCCGTTCCGAAATGGTCAGGGTGTGCTTCTGATGTCGAAAACTGTCCGGTCATCAACGTGCTCCGGCACAAGTCCCCGTGCCCCCGGCGACCGGTCAGGCAACGGCGGTCATGAGTCCGAGCCGGTTCATCTGCTCAGCGGTCTTGGGCAGGCTTGAGACCATGCCGTAATTGCCATCGCAGTATACAAGCGGGTTACAGTCGCTGATATAAATGACGTCTGCGACTTCGGCAACAAACAGTGTATGCGTACCCACCTGTGAAGCCGACGCGATCTTGCAAAGTATGCTTGCTTGCGCGTTCGCGAGGAGTGGTAACCCTTCCACATGCGCATCAGCGGATTGGTGGCTGCTCCAGACGCCATGGGCGAACCGCGCTTCGCCGCTTGCGCTGGCAAAGCCGCGAACCATTGCATGATTCCAGCGGGACAGGATGTTCACGGCGAAGGAGCCGCGCTCCTGCAGGCGGTCATGGATGGACGCAGTGCGATTGACGCCTATTGCCAAGGTCGGGGGCTCCATCGAGACAGGCATGACGGCCGTGGCCACCATTCCAAATCGATGATGAGCAACCTCAGTCGATATGATCGTGACCGTCGAGGCAACGCCGCGAAGGGCTTTGCGAAGGGAGTCAGCAGTTCTGTCTGGGGCATCCATCGATAAAGCTTTCATTCGCAAGAACTCTTATATAATTTGCTGGACATACAACAAATGTCAATGGGTCGAGGTTAGCCCTAGCTGGCTGCTGCCAAAGAAAAATTGGCTTGCCCTGGTGGGCACGACACCGGTCGTAAATCTATGTGCTGCTGGCGCGACCTCGACCTTGAGGGCCTACGGCAAGGGCCTGGCGTTCTCGTTGGTGTCTTCGCGCCTGACTTGGGCTCTCCCGGTCAGGTAATCTGAGGGCCAGCAGCTTCATCGAGTCTTTCAATGGCAAGTTCCGGGCGGAGTGCCTGAACACGCACTGGTTCATGAGCCTTGACGACGCCCGCTCGAAAATGGAGGCTTGGCGTAGAGACTATAACGAGGTCCGGCCGCACAGCGCCATCGGCAACAAGCCCCCGATCGCGCTGATGAACGGCTCTACGGGACCCCCGCCGGCATGAGCCTTAACCCTGGAAAATTCCAGCTCCGGCTGGCCTAGAAACCGGCAGCGCTTCATACCCCCTGGAAGCGGCCAGCGAGCCGGTCCAACATCGGTGGCAGGCACACCAGACCCGGAAACGAACCCAAGGCTGGATAGAAACTGGGGGCAACGTCAGTCAGGACACCAATCTGCGGCTGAACCCGTTCATGATAGCAACCAGGCAGAGGAACCTGCTCCGTATTGGGTTTTGAGTAATGTCCGCGAACCAGCTCTGGTCGGGGTGGCTGTGGTTCACGCCTCCTCGTATGCTCTTCGCGCAGACCGGAGAACAAATCAGGCAGACAGCGCACGGCTGGCACCGCGTCTCAGTTTCTGATCGCACTGGGTATGGCTGCAGGAGAAACGCTGCTAATTTGCAAGCAGTGGGCACCGCCGTGTTCGCGGTGAAGCCCGACGACGCAGGCGGACGAGCGGCAACGACATGTTGAAGCCCCATATCTTCGCTGATCCCGAGGAGCTTCTGAACCTGGCCCTTGTCTATCCAGAGCAGGTGTCGGCTGCCCGAACGCAGCTGGCTCTCGCCTACGTTGAATCCTGCGGCGGGACCATTCCGAAGCAAGATCTTTTGGTGGAGTTGACCCAGCCGCATATCGGCTTTGTTGACCCGATGCTTTCAGCGCCGGAAGGGTACAGCTATGTGGCGCATCCCTTGTCATTCCTGGGATCTGAAGATGTCGTTGTGCTTCCCTCTGGATCGGGGTGGGCCATGGGCTCCCTCTTCTCGCGGTTCACCGCCTATTGGGCGAAAGACGGCTCCACTCGTGCCGTTGGGGAAGAGGTGTTCGACGCCTGTGCGCATCGTTTCTGTGGAGTTGATCCAGACCGGTTCGAGCGAGTCGCCCAGGCGGTCGCCCTAGGTTGCTCTCTCGTCATCATTGATCTCGAAGAATTTTGTGAGGACGTCGTTGCCGTCTATAATCGCTTCCGTGTCGATCATCCGAATCTGATCATTTGGGCACGGAGCAGTCGGGATCCAGACGTGAAGCTGCTCGAGGATGTCGCCTGGCGCGGTATTCGTATCCTCGTTCCCCTGCCAACGAGAGCGTGGTGGGATGCCTTTGAAAGGCAGTCCGACAAGGGAAGCGACGGTCAGTTTGAACCGCCCCGAGATTCTTGGACGCCTTCTTTCCTAATTTTGAGGCAAGGCGGCCATGATGGGCAACGCCAGATTCAGCGACGAGTTCAAGCGAAACGCAGTGCGTCAGATTGCAACTGTGACCCCTACCATTTCAACGTATGCTGACATCGCGTGAATTCAATAAACTCGGTTTGGAGTTTCCCGCAAGCCGAACACCGATCTGCGGGAAATTCACCCTCAATTAAACTGGCCGCGTCAGACTCTTGAATTCTCTTACCGTCCCAGTGAGCGCGACCTCCGACGGCAGCCGTTCCATGCTGCTAGCACCGTAGAATCCGTGACAGTCGCGGCACTGATCTAGCACGTATTGTGCGTCCTGCGGCGCGGCCAACGGCCCACCATGACACAGTATGATCGTCTCCTTGCGCACCGACAGTGCCGCCGCCGCGATATCATTCACCAGCGCCACACAATCGTCCATCGACATGAAAGTTTCCGCACCGATCGCCCCACCAATCGTCAATCCCATATGCGCGACGATGATATCCGCGCCAGCCTGAGCCATCGCCTTGGCTTCCTCGACGTTGAACACGTAGGGTGTAGTTACCATTTCTTTTGAACGGGCCAGCCTGATCATTGCGACTTCCTTGTCGAAGCCGAACCCGGTTTCCTCCAGATTAGCGCGGAAGACGCCGTCGATCAGACCAACCGTGGGAAAGTTTTGCACGCCGCAGAAACCGAGCGCTTTCAGCTTGTCGAGCAGATAGCCGAAATTGCAGAATGGATCGGTGCCATTGACTCCAGCGATGACCGGCGTCGAATTGACGACGGGCAGGATCTCCGACGCCATATCGATGACCATATCGTTGGCGTTGCCATAGGCGAGAACGCCGGCGAGCGAACCCCGGCCTGCCATGCGGAACCGGCCCGAGTTATAGACGATGATCAGATCGACGCCGCCGGCCTCCTCGCATTTCGCCGACAGGCCAGTTCCCGCGCCCGCGCCGATGATCGGTACGCCCGCGCGAACCATGCCAGCGAACCGCTCGAGAATTTGTTCACGCGACTGCATTAGCAACGTACTCCCCTCTAATCTCTGCCAGATAGCGCGACGCCGCCGCCACGAACGCCGGATCATTGATGCCAGCCGCAATCCGCACCACCCGACGCCGGGGCGTGCGCGTCAAATTCGCTTCGATTGCCGCGAACAGCGCGCCGTCGGCAACAGGATCCCAGAAAGGGCCGCCGGGCGCGTCGAGCGCGGAAACCCCGCCCTCAGGCAGCAGCACGACGATCGGCCCCTCACAACGGTTCAGTTCGTTTGCGATCCATGCGCCGATCCGCGCGCATTCGTCTGGCGTCGTACGCATCAGCGTGACATTGACGTTGTGGCAATGGAAAAGTCGCCCGTGGAATTTCGGTGGCACACTGTCCATCGGCCCAAAATTCACCATGTCAAGCGCGCCACAGGATACGAGCGTCGGCAATTTGAACTGCCGAGCCGCGGCGAAGCGCTCATCGTCGCAGGGAAACACGCCGCCGATCAGGTGATCGCAAATCTCAGTCGTCGTGATGTCGGCGATGGCCGATAGGCCGCCGAACGCCGCGAGCTTGGCGAACGCATCACCACAGCCACCCACGGCGTGGAAAATGAATGCTTCGTCGGCAGCAGGCAGCTGCGCGCGCATCGCGGTCACGCAAGACGTTGTCACGCCGAACATCGAAAATGCCACGCCGTTGCCCACGTGCGGCGCCGAGGACGCCGTTTCCAGCAAGGCTGCCACCGTCGCCGCAGTTCCGTCGAGCACGCGCCGGGATATGGAATTGAGGCCCCCGAGATCGGTTACGGCATTCAGAACCACCACATCGTTCATCGCGGGCAACATGGCGTGGACATGCCCAGGAATCGTCGTCACGATTACTTTGGGCATCGCCAGCGGTAAAGCCGAAAATGCCGGCAGAACCAGCGCCGCACCGCCCGACCCGCCGATCGCGACGATCCCGCGCAACTCGGGAAGCCTCAAAACATAACGTTTTAAGGCGGCCGAGACGCGTGAGATTGCTTCACCCCGGTCAAGTTTGGTGATCGCGTCGGGTGTGTCGCGGCTACCCGCCAGCAATTCGGGCAGGCCGATGTCGAAATCTCTGTCCGATCGCGCGGTGGATAGGTCAACGATCACCGGCGTTACACCGCGCGCGCGCAGTGCCGCCGCGAGGTGGCGCAGCTCCGCCGACTTAGTGTCGGCCGTACCACAAACGAGCACAGTATCTTTTCGCATACGCTACCCTCGCCTTGACCCCATCCACCGAAATCCGCCCGGCAAATGCCGGGCGGTTCTCGACAGCGGTATCCGTCCTTTAAGTCGCCGAAACGCCGCGAAGATCGAGTCGATCGTCGATGTCACGCCACACGCCGGCGACGCCTCGGCGCTGCGCGGTCAAAGTGCGCGGGAAAACGACAGGAACGAACCAGCAATGCCGATCGATCACGGCATTGAGTTCGCGGCACGCTGCCTGTTCGGCATCCGCCGTCAGCGCCGCACGGACCTTGCCCATCGCGTCGAGATAATCCTGCGGGATCTGATCCTTCCACACCGGATTGTTCGCCAAACGCATGAAGCTGTTGGTCGTGATCGCCGACGGGCTGCGCTTCCCGCCATTGCTGACCTTGCCGTAGAAAGCGCCGTAGTCGCCCGCGATCGCGCGGCGGTTGAACGTGGCGTTGTCGACCAGATCAATCTGCAGATCGAAGCCGATCTTCCTTAGATCGGACTGGATGATCTGGATCGCCTTCAACGCCGTCTCGACGCTGCCGTCCGCCATGATCGACGCGCTTTTCGCGCCACCCGCTTTGCGCAGCAACTCGGCCGCTGCGTCCAGATCGAAGCGGTAGCGTTGCGCGGCACTCACGTCATGCGCCGGCGAAGCGCCGACCCACGGCAGGAAAGCCGGCGACGCCTGCCCGAAATACACGTCGCGCGCAATACGGTCGCGGTCGATCGCATGCCGAAAAGCCTGACGCAGTGATACGTTGTTGTAGGCTGGGTTGATGGGGTTGAAGCGATACATGTCCGATAGCGCGCCTTCGTAACCGCCTTGGATGTCGAGCTTGCTGGCCAAGCGCGCGGCGTGGATCGGCGGCAGCGCGTTCGCGACGTCGATTGCGCCGGATTCGAGTGCGGTTACCATCGCATCGGAGTTGTCGAAGATCTTTACGGTCAGACGCTCAATCTTCGGCCCTTGGCGCCAGTAGCCGGGTGTGCGTTGAGCCATCACGTGATCGTTGGCCGCGCGCTCGACAAGACGGAAAGGACCGCTACCTGCCGGCCGCAATAGCACCGCCTGGATGCTATTGCGCGATGCATCGGTGACAGGCATCGTCGACAGCAGATCGGTCAGCACCGATTCCGATACCGGGCCGTTGAACTGCAGCTCGACCTGATTCGGCCCCTTCGCTTCGAAGTTGCGCACGCTCGCCATCGGCCCGAGAAGCTGCATACCTTCCTGCGGATTGGCCGCGCGCGTGAACGCTTGGACCAGATCGGCCGAATTCCATTCGCGCCCGGAATGCAGCGTGATTCCGCGCCGCATCTGCAGAAGGGCGGATGTACCGTCGGCGCTGCGCGTCCAGGATTCGAGCGCGCTGGGCGTCGCCTTCAGTTGGTAATCGTAATCCACCAAGAAATCATAGAACTGGCGTTGGATCGCGTAGTTGCGGTCCGCGAGTTGGTAGGCGTCGAAGTTCAGGACATCGCCCACCGTGCCGATGACGATCTCATTCGCCGCCGCGCGGCCGGGGCGGGGACCTGCCGCCACAGCCGCGAAGCTGAATGCCGCGCCGAGCATGGCTTGGCGGCGGGAAAGCCCCGAGCGCCTTGAAGCGTTTCTATCGGCCTTGATCTTCTTCATGGTCGGTTCCTCCTGGGGTTTTCGGGTCTATGGACGCCCGGTTAGCGCCGCACGCGTGGATCGAGCACGGCGTAAAGCAGATCGACGACGATGCTGATGGCCAAAAATCCGATTATTGCGAACATGATGCATGCTTGGATCACCGGGTAGTCGCGCGAGACGATCGCGCTGAGCAGCAGACGGCCGATGCCGGGATAGCTAAACACCGCCTCGATGACGATGGCCCCGCCCAGCAGCGTGCCGATCTGCAACCCGATCACCGTAACGACAGGAATGAGCGCATTGCGCAGCGCGCGTTTAAGCACGACCTTGTGCTCGGGCACGCCTTTGGCGCGCGCGGCGCGCACGAAATCCTGCGCGAGCGTTTCTTCGAGCGAGGCCGCCGTGAATCGCGACAGAATGCCGGAGAAGTAGAAGGCGAGGCTTGCAGCTGGCAGGATCGCATTGCGCAACGCCGCTAGTGGATCGTCAAACACCGGCACGTAGCGCGAGACCGAAGGCAGCATTTTGAGTTCGACGCTGAATAGCGCTACGAGCAGCAGCGCGATCCAGAATGTGGGGATCGCCAGCGTCAATGCCTGCGCGCCCAGAATCAGCTTGCCGAGCCGTGTGCCCGAACGGATCACCGCGAAGATTCCGAGCGGCACGCCGACGGCGACCGACAGCAGCACCGTCAGCACCGTCAGCTGGATTGTCGCCGGAAGACGCGCGAGCAGCTGGGCCTTGATGTCGAGGCCGGTGATGATCGACGTGCCGAGATCCAGCCGCAGAATGCGCCCGATCCAGTGGAAATACTGCAGCAGCATAGGCTGATCTAGGCCCAGCCGCGCTTCGGCGGCGGCGAGTTCCTCGGGGGTGGCGCCGGCCCCGACCATCGCCGCGGCGGGACTGCCCGGCACGGCATAGACGATGCCCCACACGACGACGGAGCCGATGGCCAGAACGGCGGCGAGTTCGACAAGGCGACGGAGGAGATAACCGAACATCACACCACCATCGTCGATTTGGAATTCGCGACAGACCGCGAGCCGACGATGCGCTGGAAGGCGCGGCTCAGGCAGTCGAACGTGGCGATGGTCAGCGTCAACGCAACCCCCGCCGCCAGACCGTAGAGTGGTGCTTGGTGCCAGTAGGAGCGCGACGCCTGCAGCATTCCACCCCAGGACGGCGTGGGTGGCGTAAGGCCAAGGCCGAGGAAGCTCAACGCCGCCGTTGCAACGACGCTGGCTGAGGCCGTAACTGTCACTTGGACGAGCAGGGGGCCCAGAATATTCGGCAGAATCGTGACGAACATCAGATCGGCGGGTCCGGCCCCCATCGTACGGCCCGCGCGCACGAAAGCGCGGTCGCGCATCGCCAGTGTGCCCGCGCGCGCCAAGCGCGCGAAAGCTGGGATCGAGCCGAAGCCCAGCGCGATCAATAACGGACCGGTACCGGGTCCGAGAATGACGATCACGATCAACGCCGCCAGGATCGGCGGCAACGACATGATGAAGTCGCAGATGCGCATCAGGAACGCATCGATCACGCCACCGCGAAAGCCGGCGACTAGCCCCAAAGGCGTTCCAGCAGCGAATGCGAAGATCGCCGCACCGATCGCCGTATAGATCGCGGGGCCGGTACCGGCGAGTACGCGCGCCAGCACATCGCGACCGACCTCGTCAGTTCCCAGCCAATGCGACCAGGACGGCAGCGACAGCGGACGCGAGACCTGCGCCAAAGGATCGTGCCCTACGACCAGTGGGCCGACGATCCAGAACGCGAGCAGCAACGATAGCCCGACGACGCCCGCAAATCCGGCGGAATCGGTCAGCAATTGGCGCCACAGGCGGCGTAACAAACGCTCGTCCCGCAGCAGGATATTGACGGGCGTCGATTCAACGCGCATGGCTGATTGCCTCCGCATCGGTGCCGGGGAACCAGCACGCCACGCCGTGATCCGCCTGGTTCCCGACCGACGCCATTGGTGGCTCCTCGGCGAAGCACTGCGACTGCGCACGATGGCATCGCTGAGCGAAGCGGCATCCTGCGATCTCGCCGATGGCACTGGGTTGCTCGCCCTTCAGCACGATCCGGCCACGCTGACCGCGATTGCGCGGGTCGGGGTCGAGAACAGCCGACATCAGCGCGTTGGTGTAAGGGTGCAACGGCCGGTCAAAGATCGCCGCACGCGGACCGATTTCGACGATTCGCCCGAGATACATCACGGCGACGCGGTCGCACACATGGTAGACGACCGACAGATCGTGGCTGACGAACAGATAGGCGAGCCCGTTGCGCCGCTTGAGTTCGTCGAGCAGGTTCAACACCTGCGCCTGGACCGAAACGTCAAGGGCCGAAACCGGCTCGTCAAGTACGATGAGTTTCGGCTGCAGCGCCAAGGCGCGCGCGATGCACACGCGCTGGCGCTGGCCACCCGACAATTGCCAAGTGCGGCGCGCCGCGAAAGACGCTGACAGCCCGACCTGCGCCAGAAGATCGAGCGCGAGCGTGCGCCGTTCATCCGGCGTGCCAATCTTCTGGATACGCAGCGGTTCGATCACGTTCTGGACGGCGCTGAGCATCGGGTTCAGTGAACTGAACGGATCCTGGAAAACCATCTGCGCCTTGCGGCACACATCGTCCGACGCAGCACCGGTCGCCATCAGCACATCGATTCCGTCTAGCTCCACCTTGCCTGCACTCGCCTCGATCAAGCGCATGATGATGTTGCCGACGGTCGATTTTCCTGATCCGGACTCACCCACCAACCCCAAACTCTCGCCTGCGCGAATATCGAACGAGACGCCATCGACCGCGCGGATCGTCCGCGCCGACCGCCCCCAGCGGCCGCGCAGGGCGAAATGCTTGGCGAGATTCTCGACCCGTAGCAGCGGCGCGCCAATGCCGATTGCGCCAGAATCAGCCATCCTGCGCCTCCGCCAGTTCGCGCGCGAAATGGCAAGCACTGGACCGGTCGGTCTCCGCGACACGGCGCAACGTCGTCGCCGTCTCGCGGCACTCGGCGCGATCTTTCGCCTGGGTGCAGCGCGGCCGATACCGGCATCCCGCCGACGACGGGGCGAGCGAAGGAATATCCGCCTGATGTTCGAGCCGCCCGAGCGCGCCGATCCGTGGGATCGAACGCAGTAGCGCACGCGTATAGGGATGCAGCGGCCGGGTGAGTACGTCGAGCGCGCTGCCCCGCTCCACCACCTGGCCCGCATACATGACGATCACTTCGTCGGCGATCTCCGCGACGACGCCCAGATCGTGGGTGATGATCGCCAGGGCAGCACCGCGCACGCGCTTAGCGTCCGCCAATAGCTTCAGGATCTGTGCCTGGATCGTGGCATCGACGGCGGTGGTCGGCTCGTCGGCAATTATAATCGCGGGGGAGTTAGCAATCGCGATCGCGATCATCACGCGCTGAGCCATACCGCCGGAAAATTGGTGCGGATACTGGCGGCTGCGTAAATCCGGATCGGCAATGCCCACTTCCGCCAGCAGACGAAGCATCTGCGCGCGGGCCGCCTTGCGATCGACCGGCTTCTGATGCGT
>JBIPLL010000485.1:0-2905 GCA_044368425.1 Beijerinckiaceae bacterium | reverse complement strand
GACCTTCTGGCTGCCGCAGATGCAGTACAAGGACCGTTACTTCCCGACCGCCCAGGCATTTGCCGACCGGTTCCGCACGTCGAAGGGCTACGCGCCGACCTATCATGCCGCAATGGCCTACACGGTTCCCTATCTGTACCAGACCGTGCTCGAGAATGCGACCGAGGCCAATCCGCTCGATCCTGCGGTGATCCGGGGCAAGCTTGCAAAGCTCGATCTCGCCGACACGGTCTGGGGCCGTATCCGGTTCAACGAGAAGGGCCGGATCAACTTTGCGGGCCTGCCGGTCATCCAGTGGCAGGGCACCGATCCGCAGCTCGTGGTCGTGCACCCCTCCGACATCGCAAACGGCAAGCTGCGCTATCCTGCGCCGCCTGCGCGGGGTTGATCGGTTGCAGACATTGGCCTGGGGCGTGACGTGCTAGACATCCTCGTCTTCGGACTGCTGCGCGGCGCGATCTTCGCCCTGGCGGCCTTCGGGTTCTCGCTGGTGCTGGGTGTGCTCGGCATCGTCAATCTTGCGCATGGCATCTTCATCGTGCTGGGCGCAGTTATGACGCATGCCCTGCACACCGAAGCCGGCTGGAACCTGCTTCTGGCCGCGCTGGTCTCGGCTGGCGCCATGGGACTGCTGGGGATCGCGATGCAGCGGCTCCTCATCGATCGGGTCTTCCATCTCCACCCGCTCATGGTGCTGGTCCAGACCTTCGGCATCGCCATCGTGGTCAGCGAGGCGGCGGCGAAGGTCTTCGGGCCCAGCGAGCGGTTGCTGCGCGTCGACGTTCCGTCCATGCCGGTGCTCGATATTGCCGGCGTGTATGTGCCGACCTTCGAGGTCATCGTCTTCTTCGTTGCGCTGGCCTCGGCCGGGTTGCTGGTGGCTCTCCTGCATTACACGGCCTTCGGCAAGGCTGTCCGCGCCTGCCGCGACAATCTCGAATTCGCCGCGATCGTGGGGATCGACGTCAGGAAGGTCTTCCTGCTGACGGTCGGAATCTGCGGCGTGTGGTCCGGTCTGGCGGGTGCCATGATCATCGGCATCCGTCCGACTGCGGCCTACATGCACTTTCCGTGGACGGTCGACGCCTTTCTGGTGGTCATCATCGGAGGGCTCGGCAGCATCACGGGCGCGCTGATCGGCGGGTTCGTCTACGGTGTCCTGAACTTCGCCGCCTATTACTACTGGCCCAGCATGGCCCCCGCCGTGATCTTCGGCGTCCTCATCCTGATGTTGATGCTCCGGCCCGAAGGGCTGTTCGGGCTCGGAACGACGGCACGCAAATGATCAAGTCACTGCACGCCAACCTGCTTGCGATGAACAGGATCGGCCGCGGCTCGGTTCGGCCGCAGCTGGTCGGTATTGTCGTCTTCCTCATCGCGATGGCGACGCTCCCGCTCTTCGTCGGCGATTACTGGGAGCGGTTGCTCGTCTTCATGTTCGTCAACATCGTGCTGGCGAGCGCATGGAACGTGATCGGGGGCGTGGCCGGCTATCCGAGCTTCGGCCACGGGCTGTTCTTCGGGCTTGGGGCCTATGCCTCGGCCATGTTCATCGTGAGGGGAGAATTCGGCCTGTTCCCCGCGATCATCGGCGGAGGCGTGGTTGCGGCGGCCTTCTCGCTGCTGTTCATCCCGCTTCTGCGTCAGAAGGGACTGTATTTCGCGCTGTCGACCCTGTCGGCACAGATGGCGGTCGAGACGATCGTGAGGGCCTGGTCCTTCACACGCGGCATGCATTCCTGGGACATGGGCTGGAATTTCCCCGATATGGGAAGCCTGCACTTCTTCTACTACCTGATGCTGGGCCTGCTTGGCCTGTGCCTCGTCTCCATCGTCCTGCTTTTGGCCTCGCGCGTCGGCTATGCCTTGCGGGCGATCCACAAGGACGAGATCGTGGCGGCTTCGGTCGGCGTGCCGACGGTGCGCTACAAGGCTGCGGCCTTCGTGTTCAGTGCGATGTGGCCCGGCATCATCGGTGGCGCCTATGGGCCGTTCCTCGTCTATATCTCGCCCGACAACGTGTTCTCGATGTCGATCACGCTGAACATGGTGCTCGTCACCATCTTCGGAGGGCTTGGTACCATTGCAGGGCCTGTCATCGGCGGCATTGTCCTGACGCTTATCGACCAGTTTGCCTGGGCGAACTTCCTCGAATATCACCACCTGATCTACGGGCTCCTCATCGTCGTGGTCATCACCTTCTGGCCGGGCGGTCTGGCCAGCATCATCGACAAGCGGGCGGGGGCGCATTGATGTCCGTGCACCCCTTGCTCAGCATCGACGATGTCTCGATGCAGTTTGGCGGCGTCCGCGCGCTGGACGGTGTGACATTCTCCGTCCAGCCGGGCGAGATCGTCGGCCTGATCGGTCCCAACGGGGCGGGGAAATCCACCCTTTTCAACGTGATCTCGGGCGTGGCGCGTCCGACCGGCGGCGAGGTTCATTTCTCGGGAACGCGGATCGACGGACGCAGTCCCGACATCATCTGCCGTCGGGGCGTGGCGCGCACGTTCCAGTCGGCCTCGCTGCTGGCGGGCATGACCTGCTGGGAAAACGTGCATGTGGCCTCGCTCTTCTGCCGGGACGCCGAGACGCCTGCCGAGCGCCGCACCGCCGACGCTCTCGAACTGTGCGGCCTGGCTGATCGTGCCGATGCGCCGGTCGAGGCGATCACGACGGGCGAGGCGAAACGGCTCGAGATTGCCCGGGCGATCGCCACGCAGCCGCGCCTTCTGATGACGGACGAGGCCGTGGCCGGCCTCAATCCGGCCGAGACGGACCAGGTCCTCGGCATCCTGCGCAAGCTCAATGCGGCGGGCGTGACGATCATGTTCGTCGAGCATGACATGCGTGCCGTGATGTCGCTGGTCCAGCGCATCGTCGTTCTGGCCCAGGGGCGCCTCCT
>JBIPLL010000483.1:0-2909 GCA_044368425.1 Beijerinckiaceae bacterium | reverse complement strand
CCAAGGCGCTCGCGGCCGAGGTCGCAAGCCGCGGCATCACTGTGAACTGCGTCTCGCCGGGCTTCATCGCCTCGCCGATGACCGATGCGCTCAACGAGAAGCAGAAGGAAGCGATCCTCGCCTCGGTGCCGGCCGGGCGGCTTGGCACGGGGGGAGACATCGCAGCCGCGGTGGTCTATCTCGCCTCCGACGAAGCGGCTTACGTCACGGGCGCAACGCTGCATGTCAATGGCGGAATGGCCATGATCTGAACGACTTGCCTGTCCTGTGGGCAAGGCAGCCGGACCCTCCGCGCTACCTCGTCAGGGGCGGGGGAACGTGTTAACAAGCGAGAAAGTAGTGGATCAGGGCTTGACCCGACGCCGTTCCTCACGTTTCCAGAGCAGTGTCTGGGCGCATGGGATCGACAGGTGTCGTGCTCCGGTCGAAATGAGGTCAAGGGCTCAAGCGTGCCGCCGCATCTGGGGGGCGGGCGTGGTGGTCCCAGATGAGGAAGACACGATGAGCGACATCGCCGAACGCGTTAAGAAGATCGTCGTCGAGCACCTGGGTGTCGACGCGGACAAGGTGGTCGATAATGCCAATTTCATCGACGACCTGGGCGCGGACAGCCTCGACACCGTCGAGCTGGTCATGGCGTTCGAGGAAGAATTCGGCGTCGAGATTCCCGACGACGCGGCCGAGACGATCGTGACGGTCGGCGATGCCGTGAAGTATCTCGAGAAGAACGCGGCCTGAGCCGTGTCGGCACGCCTTGACCGGCGTGCCGGCCGCGCCTCGCGGGCGCTTCCAGCGGGCCGGACGTATCGATGAGACGAGTTGTCGTTACTGGAATTGGTATCGTGTCGCCGCTCGGCGGCGATGCGGAAACCACCTGGAAGAGCCTGCTGCAGGGCCGCAGCGGGGCGGGGCCTATTGTGGGCTTCGAGGTATCGGACATTCCCTGCCAGATCGCCTGCCAGCTTCCGCGCGGGGATGGCAGCGATGGCACGTTCAATCCCGACACGTGGATGGAGCCGAAAGAGCAGCGCAAGGTCGATCCGTTTATCGTCTATGCGATGTCAGCTGCCGGTCAGGCGCTTGCGGATGCCGGTTGGGCGCCGCGCACGCATGACGAGCAGATCTCGACGGGCGTGCTGATCGGGTCCGGCATTGGCGGAATCGGTGGCATCTACGAGGCATCGCTGACGCTGGCCGAGCGTGGCCCGCGCCGCGTCTCACCGTTCTTTATCCCCGGTCGCCTGATCAATCTCGCCTCCGGCTATGTGTCGATTGCCCACGGCCTCAAGGGGCCGAATCACTCGGTTGTCACGGCCTGCTCGACCGGAGCGCACGCCATCGGCGATGCGGGCCGACTCATTGCGCTGGGCGATGCCGACGTGATGGTGGCGGGTGGCGCCGAATCGCCGATCAACCGGTTGTCGCTGGCAGGTTTTGCCGCGTGCCGGGCTCTCTCGACCAGTTTCAACGCCACGCCGGAAAAGGCCTCCAGACCCTATGACAGGGATCGCGACGGCTTCGTCATGGGTGAAGGCGCAGGTATCGTCGTGCTTGAGGAGCTCGAGCATGCAAAGGCTCGCGGGGCTCGCATCTATGGCGAGCTGATCGGCTATGGCATGTCGGGTGACGCTTATCACATCACCTCGCCGAGCGAGGACGGGGACGGTGCGTATCGTTGCATGGCCGCCGCGTTGAAGCGGGCCGGCATCCAGCCGTCCGATCTCGACTACATCAATGCGCACGGCACCTCGACGCCGCTTGGCGACGAGATCGAGTTGAAGGCCGTGGAGAGGTTGCTGGGTAATGCAGCCGGCAAGCTTGCCATGTCCTCGACGAAATCCGCCGTCGGTCACCTGCTCGGGGCGGCAGGCTCGGTGGAGGCGATCTTCACGTTGCTGGCCATGCGCGACCAGATGGTGCCACCCACCATCAATCTGGACAATCCGTCCGTCGACACCCCGATCGACCTCGTGCCGCATGTGGCGAAGCCCCGGGCCGTTGAAATCGCGCTGTCGAATTCCTTCGGGTTTGGCGGAACCAACGCGTCCCTGGTCTTCCGTCGGTATCATGCCTGAGCCGGGGCGTCCTTGACCGGGGCGTCATGGCGCGGGGGATGCAGGCGCCTCGTTGCGTTGACGCCTTTAACTGCGATGTTTCAGGCGAGGCGATCCTGCCCGTCGCTTCGACATGAAGCGGCATTGCGGGACCGGCCGGGCCAGTGTCGGGCGGGCTTTCGGGCCCTCGGGGCGCGTTTTCGCCACATTCGACGGGCAGGTTTCGGGGTCTTCGGCTGGCAGCTGGTCGGCAGAACTGCCGCCCCCTGGGGACTGCATCGAGCAGCGGCGCCGAGGGTGGCTGTTATCTCGATTTGCCATATGTTTGCTGGCCGAGCCTGCCTGACGGGCGGGGTTCTGGCCGAATTTCGTGTTGCGGGGGGTGCCTGATGCTGTTTCGAAGCCGGAAGGCACAGGAGCAAAAGCCGGAGGGCGACATGTCGTCCGCACCGCGCGTGGCCCCGCGCAGCGCCAGCGAATCCATCAAGCCTGTCACTCCGCCACCGCCTCCGCCCCGGCTGCGCCGGCGTCGCGGGGGATTCCTGTCGACCTTGAGTGCGGCTTTGTCGGTGTTGCTGTTTCTCGGCTTCGTCGTCGTGGGTGGGGTTATCTTCGTCAAGCGGGCCTATGACGATCCCGGTCCGCTGCGCGAGGACAAGGTGCTCATCGTCGGGCGTGGTGATGGAATTGACGAAATTGCCGCCCAGTTGCAGCGCGAAGGGGTGATTTTCCACCCCAGCCTCCTCGTTGCGGCGGTCTATGTGCAGGGTCTCAAGATCAAGGCGGGCGAATATCTGTTCAAGGCCAACGTGCCGATGCGTGGGGTGGTCGATACGCTTGTCGAGGGCAAGGCGA
>JBIPLL010000043.1:0-10614 GCA_044368425.1 Beijerinckiaceae bacterium | reverse complement strand
CGGATGCCAGACGCAAGCGTTCTCGCGGTGGCCCCGTCGCAGGAATGCGCAAGAACGCAGGCCGCACCGCTGGCTGCCGCGATGGCGGCGTTTTCCGGCAGCGTCGGATGGGTCGGGAAGCGCAGCCAATCGGCCTCTCCGGCCGCAAGCATGGCATCTGCGGGGCTGCCTTTCGGCACGTGTCCCGTCAGCAGGACCGGGTGCCCCGCGCGGCGTGCCTGGGCGAGCGCATGGCGGGAGGGACCAGACAGCCCCATCCCGTCGTCGCAGAGCAAGGCGGCGGCCGGCAGCGGCTGCCCCTCCTCCCAGAACGAGGCGGCTGCGAGGCGCTCCGACAGCAGTCCGGCCATTCCCGGCCTCAGCCAGCCAGAGGCGTCGATCTGCTGGGACAAGGCCGCATGCATCGAGGGATGGATGGCAATCGGCCCCTCGATCAGCGCGATCAGCTCGATCGAGCGGCCGGATAGCGGCGTCGGCAGAACGGCGCCCTTCGGATGCGCGGATAGCCAGCGCCCGACCGCCGCGCCGCGCTCGGCGCCTGGGACGGGATCCTCTCCGTAGGACGCGTCGATCAGCAGCAGGTCGCAGGGCGGCAGCGGATCCATCGCGAAGACCGGGCTGGCGGGGACGATGTCGCCGCAATAGGTCAGGCGACGTCCCGCCGCATCGAGGTGACACCAGACACCGCCGACAACATGTCCGGTGCGCCCGGTGCGCACGGCAATCGGGCCGATGCTGAAATCCTGCCCGGCAGCAATGATCTCGGGCGTCATGCGGCGCGCCAGTTCACGTTCCCGAGGCGTGGCATAGGCGGCGAGCGTGGAATCGACCTCCGCAGCGCTCTCGGCGGTCATGAGCACGCGACCCGCGAAGCCGTTGGCGAGGCACCAGCCGAGCGCCGCGACATGATCCTCGTGGGCATGCGTCACGATGATGGCGTCGAGCTGTCGCAGTTCTCCAGACGTGATGGCCGGATAATAGGCGGGGCCGCGGGCGACACTCGTGTCGATGCCAACATCGAGCAGAAGTCGCCGGCCGTCCTGTTCGACGCCGATGCAGGTCCTGCCCTTTTCGCCGACGCCCCCGTGGATCTTCACTTTCATTCTTTTGCCCTTATTCGGCCTGATGCGCGATCCCGGCTTGCGGGATGACCCAGCCGTCAAGAATCGCGATGCGGATGGCATCGCCGGGCCGGGCGGGCGCAGGTTCTCCAGCCTCTAAATGCAGCAGGATGTCGGGGGCGGCGGTCGCGCGCGCCTCGAGGCGGAAATGCCCGCCCTGATAGGACAGGCGCTCGACCGTCGCCGGGATGCCGACCTGATCGGATGACGCGATGCCGATGTCGCGCGCCCGCAGGCACAGCTTCGCCTCACTCGTCACCGTCTGATCCGGCCGGCAGCGAACCACAGCCTCCGTGTTGAGCACGCCGACGCGGCAATGGCCGGCATCGGCCGATGACAGCACGGATGCCGGCAGGACCATGCCGTCGCCGATGAAGCCCGCGACCGTGACATCGGCCGGTTCGCGATAGAGCGTCGAGGGTGTGGCGATCTGGAGCAGGCGGCCGCGATCCATGACCGCAATCCGGTCCGCCAGAGCCATGGCCTCGGCCTGATCGTGGGTGATGTAGATCATGGTCGTGCCGGTGCGCTCATGGAAGCGGGCGAACTCCTCTTCCATCGAGGCGCGCAGATGCACGTCGAGATTGGCCAGCGGCTCGTCGAGCAGCACGAGCGACGGCTCGGTGACGAGGCAGCGCGCCAGGGCGACGCGCTGGCGCTGGCCGCCCGAGAGCAGCCCCGGCCGGCGCTCGTCGAAACCGTTCAGGCCGACGAGATCCAGCGCAGCGGCAACGCGCCGGGCCCGTTCGGGATCGCGCACACCGGCGACGGTCAGCCCGTAGGCGACGTTTTCCGCCACCGTCATGTGCGGCCAGAGCGCATAGGACTGGAAAACGATGCCCAGCTTGCGATGTTCGGGCGGAACGTGCTGGTCGGCCGAGGACAGGAGACGGTCGCCGATGCGGATCGTGCCGCCGTCGAGCTTGTCGAAGCCGGCGATCTGGCGCAGCAGCGTAGTCTTGCCGCAGCCGGAGGGGCCGAGCACCGCGAGGAATTCGCCGTCCTCCACGTCAATCGAGACATTGTCGAGGGCGATAAAGGTGCCGAAGCGCTTGAGCGCACGTTCGATGGTCAGTCGCGCCACGGCAGCACTCCCTGGGGCAATCTGTGGGCGAAAAGGACGGTCGACAGCATCAGGCCGACGGTGACGAGCACCGTGATCATGGCCAGCGCCGAGGCGTAGGTGGAATCGCCGCCCTGCTCGAAGGAGAAGACGACCACGCCCAGCGTTTCGGCGCCCGAGGACCAGAGCAGCGCCGAGACCGTCAGTTCGTTGAAGGCGGTGAGGAAGATCAGCAATGCCCCCGCCACTGCCGCAGGTGCGACAAGCGGAAAGATGATGGTGACGAGCCGGCGCGGCAGGCCGGCACCGGCAACCTGCGCGGCCTCCTCAAGCGTCCGGTCGATCTGGAGATAGCCGCTGACGACGGGGCGCAGGCCCAGCACCAGAAAGCGCGCCAGATAGGCGAAGACGATGATCCAGATCGTGTTGTACAGCGAGAACCCGAGAATCGGCAGCGGCCTGAGGAACAGCAGGATCGCGGCGATGGCGAGCACGATGCCGGGGATCGCGTAGGGCAATTCCGCGGCAAGGTTGAGCAGGCGCAGCAGTCGCGACTTCCGCCAGACGATGAAATAGCCAAGCGGGACGCAGATCAGCACGATCAGGATCGCGGCTCCCGCCGACATCATGAAGCTGTTGGCGAAAGCGCGCTTCGAGGCCGCGTGCTCAAACAGGACATAGGCGTAGTTGGCGAGCGTCGCGGTCGCCGCATTCAGCGGCACGCCAAAGGCAGGGATCAGCGAGGTCGACAGCAGGCCCAGGAAGGGCAGCGCCAGCACGAGGATCGTGAAGGTCCAGAGCGCGACCTCAACCGGCAGGCGCAGGCGGCCGAGCTCGAACGGGCGGGCGGCGCTGGAGGTCGTGGTGATGCGGAAGTCGCGGCGCCGCATCATGAAATCCTGCAGCAGGATCCCGACCATCGCGATAAGGCCGATCAGCAGGGAGAGGACGGCAACCTCGGACAGCACGCCCGGCCCGAGGCCGGCGAGACGCTGGTAGATCAGCGTCGGCAGGACGAGGAAATTGCCCGGAATGCCGAGAAAGGCCGGGATGCCGAAATTGCCCAGGCTGGAGACGAAGCACAGCGCGATACCGGCGACGAGCGGTGGCGTCATCAGGGGCAGCACGACGGTGCGCAGCACAGTCAGCGGACGCGCGCCGGCGGCCAGAGCCGCCTCAATCAGCTCCTTTGGCAGCGCGCGCAAGCCCGCGCGCAGCGCGAGGAAGACCAGAGGTGCATATTGCAGCCCGAGCAGGAGGATGATGCCCTCGCGCGAATAGAGCGGATTGCGGCTGCCAAGCGGGGGCGCCATGCCGATCAGCTTCAGCAAGGTGCTCGACGGCCCGAAGAGTTGCAGCCACGCAAGAGCCGTCACCTGCGGCGCGATCATCAGGGGCAGGACGAAGCAGAACGTGAAGGCGTTGCGCGCGCGGATATCGGTCAGCGTCGCCAGCAGCGCGACCGTGCCCCCGATCAGCACCGCGAGCAGGGTGCCGGCGATCGACGTCACCAGGCTGTTGACGGTCGCCGTCCAGGTCGACTGGCTTGCCAGAACCTTGCCGAGCGCCATCGTCGAGAGCTGACCGCCGGGAGCCAGCGCCTCGACGATCAGCCGCCCGATCGGCAGGACCGAGAGCAGCGCGACGAGGCCGACCAGCCCCCAAAGGAGGCCGGTCTCCTCGACGCGCGTGCGCAACGTCGCCTTGTCTTTCAGGATCATGCGCACCCGACCGGGCTCAGTTGCCGAACATGGTGGCGAAGCGCGCCTTGTCGGCTTCCGTCGTCTTGACGACGGCAGAGATGTCGGACGGCATGATGTTGATCTTGGTGCCTTCCGGCAGCCAGGCAGGCGAGCCGACGCCGGGCTTGGCCGGAATGTAGCCCATCGCGAGCGCCAGTTTCTGGCCCTCGTCAGACAGGATGAAGTCGACAAAGGCCTTGGCAGCGGCCTGGTTCTTCGTGGACTTCATGATGGCGACGGGCTCGGTGACCGCCGGGGCACCCTCCTTCGGGAAGACGAAGTCGACCGGGGAGCCCTGCTTCTTGGCATTGAACGCCATGAAGTCGACGAGCACGCCATAGGACTTCTCGCCGGTGGCGACGGAGCGCAGCACGGCGCCGTTGCCGCGCACGGCGACGGCATCGTTGGCCTTGAGACCCTCGAACAGTTTCCAGCCGAGATCGGCCCGCGCCGTCATGGTCGAGAGCATGATCGCCGCCGCACCGGAATAGAGCGGGCTCGGCATCGAGATCTGGCCCTTGAAGCCGGGATTGGCGAGATCGGTCCAGGAGGTCGGCCGCTCCTTGGCGCCCGTGTTGAAGGCGATGCCGGTCGTGATCAGCTTCGAGCCGAAATAGGTCTTGTCCGCATCGAACGAACCGGCCTGCAGGCCATCGGTCTTGGCGCCGGGATAGGCGAGCAGCTGGTTCTGGGCCTTGAGGATCTCCATGCTCGCGGCATCCGCGATCAGCAGCACGTCGGCACCGGGCTGTCCCGCCGAAATCTCGGCTGCGAGCTTGCCCATGACTTCGGTCGTTCCCGAGCGGAAGATCTCGATCTCGACATTCGGGTAAGCCTTCCTGAAGGCGGCGGTCGTCTGGGCCGCGTCCTTCTCGGGCTGTGAGGTATAGAGGACGAGCTTGCCCGAAGGGGCCTGGGCGAAGGCCGGCGCCGTGGCGAAGAGCGAGCCGAAGGCGGCCGCTATCACGAATATGCGTCTGGTCTGGGTCATAGTCTTTCCTCCGTTATCTGTTGTCGACCTTCAGCCGATTTGCCGGGGTCGATCTTGCCTTTGTTCGCCCGACATCACCAGTTTATGACAGGTGCCGGCGATGAGAGCCTTCGGGTCACAGGAGCACTTCGGGATTTTCGAGCCCCTCGCGGAGGTCTGCCATGAAGCGGGCTGCGGCGACGCCGTCGACGATGCGGTGATCCGACGACAGCGTGAAATTCGCCATCGGCCTGAGCACGATCTGGCCGTCGCGACCAACCGGCTTGTCGAGCGTGCGGCCGACCGCGAGAATGGCGCCCTGCGCCGAGATTGGAGATGGTGAAGGTCCCGCCGCCGAGTTCCGCCGGCGTCAGGGTTCGCCTGGCCACGCCCTCGCGCAACCTGCCGAATTCGCGGGCCATGGCGGGCATGTCCATGCTGCCGGCATCGCGCAGGACCGGCACGACCAGATCGCCGTCGCGCTCCATGGCGATGCCGATGTCGATGCGGTCGTGGAAGCGCGTGGCCTCGCCCTCGGCCGATGCGTTGATGACGGGATGGTCGCGCAGGATGCGCGCGGCCACGCGCGCAATCAGCACGGTGATGCTGGGCTTGGGCGCGCCGATCCGCTGATAACGGGCGGCGAGACGGGCCAGCAGGCTGCGGGCCGCACTCATCTCGATCTCGGAGGCGAGATAGAAATGCGGCGCGCTGCTCATGCTGTGCGAAAGCCGGCTCGCCACGATACGCCGGATGGCCGAGAACGGCTGCAACCTGCCCTCGGAGGGGCTCGCGACGGCAGCGGGCGCTTGAGCCGGCGCGCGGACGGCAGCGGACGCGACCTGCTGCTCCAGATGGCGGCGTACGTCGATTTCGGCGATGCGCCCGCGCGGCCCGGTGCCGGTGATCGTGGCGAGGTCGAGGGCGTTCTGGCGGGCGATGCGGCGGGCGAGAGGGGTTGCGCGCAGGCCCGCTTTCGACTCCGACAGCGCGGCCGGCATCTGCGCGGCGGCGGGTTCCGCAGGCGCGATGCTGACAGGCGCAGAAACTGGCGCGGAAGCGGGGGCAGCGGCAGCCCGGGCGGTTACGGCCTCGCCCTCGAGATAGATCCAGGCGACCGGGGTTCCGACCGCGATGGTGGTGCCGGTTCCGGCCGTGATGTTGCGGATCGTTCCGGTTGCCGGTGCCTCGACCTCCATCACGGCCTTGTTCGTGCCGATCTCGAAGATCGTCTGGCCCTGGCGCACGAGATCGCCTTCCTTGACGTGCCAGGTCTCGATCGTGCCGGTCTCCATGTCCATGTCGACCTTGGGGAGAATGACCTCGACCGGCATCAGGCTTCCCCGCGACGAACGAGGCTGGTGGCCGCCGCGACGATGTCGTCTTCCTGCGGGACGGCGGCCTTTTCCAGAACCGGATTATAGGGGATCGGCGCATCCGCGCCGCCGAGCCGGATGATCGGCGCATCCAGGAAGTCGAAGACTTCGCTCTCGGCGATCATCGCCGAAATCTCGGCGCCGATGCCCATGGTCTTGACGCCCTCGTAGACGACCATGAGCCGGTGGGTCTTGCGCACGCTCTCGGCGATGGTGGTGAAGTCGATCGGGCGGATCGAGCGCAGGTCGATGACCTCGGCGGAGATGCCGTCGGCGGCAAGCCGCACGGCTGCCGCTTCCGCCCGGAGCGCCATGATCGAGGAGCCGACAATGGTGATATCCGTCCCCTCGCGGCGGATCGCCGCCTTGCCGATGGGCACCCGATAGGCCTGCGCCGGCACATGACCCTTCGTCTTGTAGAGCAGTTTGTGCTCGAAGATCAGGACCGGGTTGGGGTCGTCGATGGCGGCCAGAAGCATGCCCTTGGCATCGTGCGGGGTGCTCGGCTGGAGCACCTTCAGGCCCGGCACATGGGCAAACCACGCCTCGAGACTCTGGCTGTGCTGGGCGGCGGCACCGGTGCCGGAGCCGCCGGGCAGGCGCACCACCATGGGCACGCTGGCCTTGCCGCCGAACATGAAGCGGATCTTGGCCGCCTGGTTGACGATCTGCTCCATGGCGAGCGTGATGAAATCCGAGAACTGGATCTCCAGCACCGGCCGCATGCCGGTGATCGCAGCACCCACCGCAGCCCCGGCTATGCCGAGTTCGCTGATGGGCGTGTCGATGACGCGCTCCTTGCCGAAGCGGTGAACGAGGTCGCCCGACACGCCGAAGGCGCCACCATAGACGCCAACGTCCTCACCAAACAGGAAGACGCGCTCGTCGGCTTCCATCGCCTGGGCGAGCGCCTCGCGCACCGCCTCGGCATAGGACAGTTCGCGCATGTCAGCGGGAACGTCGGACAGTTCAGATGGCATAGACGTCACGGGTCAGGTCTTTCGGATCGGGGTCCGGGCAGGTGCGGGCAAACTCGACGGCGGCGTCGATCTCACGCTGAGCGTCCTCTTCCAGCCAGATCAGGGCTCCGGCGTCGAACCGGTCATGAGCCTTCAGTTCCTCCTCGAGCCGGCGGATCGGATCGCGCAGGCGCCATTCCTCGATCTCTTCCTTGGTGCGGTAGAGATTGCGGTCGCTCTTGGAATGGCCGCGCCAGCGATAGGTCTTGCACTCGATCAGCGAGGGACCGTCCCCCGAGCGCGCCCGGGCGACAGCCTCGCGCGCGACCGCGGCGACGCCGGGCAGGTCGTTGCCGTCGAGGCAGTGGCCCGGCATGGCATAGGCTGCGGCGCGATCGGCGACATTGGGCACCGCCATGGCGCGGGCAATGTCCATCGACATGCCGTATTTGTTGTTCTCGCAGACGAAGACGACCGGCAGCTTCCAGATCGAGGCCATATTGAGCGCCTCGTGGAACGCGCCCTCGTTCGAGGCCCCGTCTCCGAAGAAGACCATGCAGACGCGGCCGTTCTTCTGGGCCTTGATGCTCATGCCGACGCCAACGGCAATCGGCAGCCCGCCCCCGACAATGCCGTTGGCGCCGAGATTGCCACCCTCGACATCGGCGATGTGCATCGAGCCGCCGCGACCCTTGCAGTAGCCGGTCTCCTTGCCGAAGAACTCGGCGAACATGAGCTTCGGCTGCGCCCCGCGCGCGAGGCAGTGCCCGTGCCCGCGATGGGTCGAGAGGATGTAGTCCTGCGGCCCGAGCGGCAGGGTGGCGCCGACGGCACTCGCCTCCTGGCCGATCGAGAGATGCATCGTGCCGTGGATCAGCCCGCGCATGTAGCTGGCCTCGGCTGCTTCCTCGAACTTGCGGATCAGGTGCATGCGGGTCAGCGCGCGGGCGACCGTCTCGTCGTCGAGCGTGGCAAGCTCGGGCCTCTGGTTGGGCTTGCGCCCGGCACCGGCCGAAGCTCTGGTCTTGTCTGCGCTCATGCGGCGGCTCCGGAGGTCAGCGCGGCGATCATTGCGTCCTGGGCACGGCGTACCTCGACGATCTTCAGTCGCTCGTCGGGCGTGGCGTCGGCCAGCGTGATCAGTTCACCCTTGCGCACCGGGCGCGTCATCGTGGCACCCTGGGCAAGGCCGATCGGCAGCGCGTTGCGGGCCTGCGCGTCGGCACGCGACAGGGCAAAGCCGCGATAGCCATATTCCCCGATGGCATCGAGCGTCTCACCTGCGGCGATGTCGCGCTTGGCGTCGCAGCCCACCTCTGAGGTCGGCACCGGCAGCGGGCGCATATGGCTCTGGTTGAAGATCGTCGCCGCAGCCGCCGAAAGCGGCACCTCAAGGCTCGTCAGGTGATAGGGGCGGAAGAAGCAATAATAGGGTCCGGGTCCAAGATGCAGGTCGCTCATCCGCTCGCGCACGCGCGGGTGGCGCATCTCCGCAATCGCGAAGACACCGGGCGCGACGCCCTTCGCCACCGAGAAATCGACCACACCTTTCGAAGACAGCAGGCCGCCCTCCTCCTTCGGGCAGAAATAGTCCTGCAACTCGGCCCTTGGCGCAGCGGGACCGTGCATGCCGGGAATGTCGGGGTGGAACCCGCATGCATTGGCGATGGCGACCATCTCGACCATCGTCTTCGAACCGTCGACGAACTCGACCAGCATGCGCGGGTTCATGTTCCGGCGACGGGCCTCCTCGACATAGTCGGCCGGTACGGCATCGGTGCGGAACGGGTTGTTCTTGCCCTTGCCTGCGGCCACGACCGGATAGCCCATCGCCCGGACGAAGTTGATCAGCTCCATCGCCGCGGCCGGCTCGTCGCCGGCGCCCAGCGTGTAGACCACGCCTGCGCGGGCCGCCTCGACAGCGAGATACGAGCCGATGGTGATGTCGGCCTCGACATTCATCATCACGATGTGCTTGCGCGCCGCGATCGCCGTCAGCGCCACGCGCGAGCCTGCTTCCGGGTTGCCGGTCGCGTCGATGATGACGTCCACCGAGGGTGAGCGGCAGATCAGGTCCAGCGAGGATGTCGCCGCGATATGACCCTTGCGCCGGGCGGCCTCGAGGCTCGCCTCATCCGAGACGAAATCCACCTCACCCTTGCGGCCGGCCAGCGCCGCAGCGTCGGAAATCCGGTCGGGCGCGATGTCGGCGACTGCCGCGATCTCGATTCCGCGCATCTGGGAAATCTGCACGACAATGTCGGTGCCCATCTGACCCGCGCCGATCAGCCCGACGCGAACGCGCTGGCCTGAACGCTCACGCAGATCGAGCGCTTCCGCGAGGGAAAGCCCCGATGTCGATGCGTCGACTGGCGGCTTGGGATGAATGGCGACCATGATCTCTGGACAACCTGAACATATGTCTTGTATCTGGCATAAAAGAACGTGACTGGATGGCTGTCAATAGCGCGCATGCCCAGACCGGTTGCCTTCGACACGCAGATGCTGCGATGTTGACGACACGAGGCAGGATGAATGGCGGTATGGCGGTACCAGAGGGAATCGAGAGCGGGGCTGTCCACGGTGAAGGCCCCGTTGCGGACGCGAAGGTTCGCGCCGCCTGGCTCTATTACGTCGAGGGGCTGACCCAGGAGCAGATTGCCGAGGCGCTTGGCCTGAGCCGGATCAAGGTGATCCGGACGCTGGCTGCGGCCCGGAACGAGGGCCTCGTCAAGATCAGGATCGATGCGCGGTCGGCGCGGCAGGCTGGCCTGGAGCGCGGGCTGGTCACGGCGCTGGGACTGGACGAAGCCGTCGTGGTTCCCGCCGCGCGCGATCCGGCGAATGTCTCATCGCTCGTCGGCTATGCGACGGGGCTGTGGCTGTCGGACCGGCTCGTGGACGGGATGTCGCTCGCCGTCGGCTGGGGCAGGACGCTGAGCCAGGCGCTGCGCGGCATCCAGCCACGCCAGATCGAGGCCATGTCGGTGGTGTCGTTGCTGGGCGGGCTCACCCATTCGCGCAGCATCAATCCATCGGCCGTGGCCCGTCGCGTTGCCGATCTCTTCGGAGCCGACTGTTTCCAGTTGACTGCGCCGGTCTTCGTTTCCGATGCCGGGCTGCGGGAAGCGCTATGGCGGGAACCGACATTGCGCGATCTGCGCGACCGCGCCAGAGCAGCAGACATCGCGCTGGTCAGCGTCGGCGATGTCGATGCGAGCTCGACGCTGTTTCGCGAAGGGCTGCTGCCGCAATCCGACCTCGCTTCACTGAAGGCGGCCGGTGCGGTCGGCGACCTGCTCTGCCATTTCATCGATGCCGAGGGCGAGCCCGTCGAGCATCCCGTCAACCGGCGGGTGATGGCCTTGAGCCCGACGGAACTG
>JBIPLL010000715.1:0-2915 GCA_044368425.1 Beijerinckiaceae bacterium | reverse complement strand
TGCCAGAACTTTCCGTCCAGTTTGTCATTGTAGAACACGTCCCAGTTTTCCTTGGTGCTTTCCTTGAATCTCTTGGCTTTTTCCACATCCTCATTCGGGATCGCCGTCATGAACTCCCCTTTCATCAGAGCATGGAGAGCCGTTGCCCGGCGGATGTAGGTGAACGGCATGATCTGGTAATTCAAGTTAACTCGACCCGCAACGGATAGAGGCTCACTGATGGCATAAGGCTCAACCACCGGCATGAAGAACATGTCGAGGAGGTAGTGATCCCGAGGATTAGATTCGCCGGGATGATTGGGTCGCGTCCCAACAGTAGGTGATGCCACTGTTCGCATGTGAGGTCTGAAAAGTAGGGTCTGCCAAGGGCGACATGGCAGTGTGGCCAAGGTCGAGAGACCTGAAATTGCAGAATTGGCAGCAGTTGTTCCACCAGCAGTCGGGCCACCCCAGACTCCGGTGGGTAGGGAGCCAAACATGACCGGAGAGCTCACCAAACGGTTCGGCGTCATGTAAATGCCGCTGCGCCAGTCGTCGTTATTGCGCCAGGATTCATAGAAATAACCAGATCGATAATACACCTTGCTTCCACTCACCCATCTATCGGAGACAACTCCTGCGTAGAAATTGCCTTCATCAGGCTTGTTGATGTAGGGACCGTCCCGGGAATTGGCGATGCCATTGTCAAAGTCACCATAGCTGTTCGCGGCCCTGGCCCAATCCTGACTTCCCGGAAGGTCTGGAATCCTGCTGACAGAATCACGGTTATCGGTAGCGCTGACTTTTGAGTACTGAACACCCGCTGCCAGCACCAACCCGCGCTTGATCGGAGCCGGCGAAGGGAGGGACCGACTGACTTCATCCTTATCGATGCCGAGCCTTGCCCCACTCTCAGTGTGGCCCCACATGCCGGTGAAGCTGTGAATCGAGCGTATTTTTTCTGAATTCTCGCCAGGCTCGATCCAATTCGGATGCGGCAACCACATGGTGTCAGGCACCTCATAACGTGCCGCAATCATGCGATAGTCACCCACCGCCGGCACGAAAGTCCGGGTCACATCACTATAGCCATCCGTCATGCTAACACCTTGCGCACCGCCAGGCGGAGTAAACCCCACGGCCGCCGCACCTGTGTCCAATCGGCCCCTGGTGGCCTGGCGGTCAGGTGTGTTTGTTTCAGTCGGCAGAAAGAATCGTGGAGTTTGTGTCCACATGCTCCCGCTCCCGCTCCAGTTTTGATTGGGCTCGCCCGTGGCAATACCAATGCATCCCCTGTAGTTGTAGCACCAGAAATGCGGGGCCTGGTAGCTCCGAAAATAAGAAACACGGCCTTGAGAATCGGTGAATGTGTAATGATTAGGAACTGACCTTCCTCCAAAGTCCTTCACTTTTCCGTCTGAGGGGTCAACATCGGGCGCCCCGACCAAATGCGGAACAGGCACCTTCATCGAGACCTTGTCGTTCTTGAGTCTGACGTTGACGATTTGGATGGGTTTAGCGTCTTCGTAGTTATGCGTGTCGTAGATTTCAATCCGAAGCGCTCCGTCGGGAAAGTCCAAGGTCATGGGTTGATCACGGTTTACCGTGATGAAATCGCTGGTCAGACCATAGTTCTTCAAAGCGGTGTGGCCCTTGCCCGGATTTGAGGTCCAATAAGTAGGCTCCGGATCCGAACCCAAACTCGCGGTGCCCTCTCCATTGACGGATCTTCCACCTCTGCCACCTGCCATTGCCGTGGGACCGGCGTGACCGCCCACGGAATGGACATCGCTGGCTTCATAGAGATTGCCATCCGACTTGACCGGCACGGGCCCCGTGCTGGGAGGGAACAGCGGCTTCCCGTTCACCTTGATCTGGCTCAGGTACGCTCCGGGCAATACGATGGTGTATTCAGGATAAAACTTTGTCCAACCCAGGCTGGGGCAAAATGTCTCCATGAGGAAGATTGCCTGAATCCTCTTTTGAAATTCGGTGAGCTCCGTGTTTTTCTCCAAAGTGTAATTCCAGTTTTCGGGCCAGTATCCGGGATGCTTCGACACATGATTGTCCTTGGTCGGATCGCTCGAAGTGCCGTATAGCAGCGGAGAGCCAGTCAGGTGACCTCCGGTCAAAGGCGGGAAGTTCGAGAACCAACGGGCGGGATTGTTTCCATTTAAGTCATTCACCATGTAAGGATACGCCTTCTTGATGGTGAGTCCGCTGCTCTTGCCTTTCGTATCCGTGGTAGGGTCGGTTCTCACAGCCGAGCCGCCGCCGCTTGGTTTGCCGCCGAAGTTAAGGCTGTAGCCATCGTTTTTTCCGTCAGCTGTGCAGATGAATTGCAGGCCAATTTCCGAGAGGGTGAACATGCGGCCAAAGCCGCGGTACTTGGTGCCTCCCGGGGTTTTTTCCCATATTGCGGGTGTTACCTGTCCGTGACCAGGCATCACTGAGGTGTCATCAGCTAAATCTTTAGCCAATGCAGAGTTCGTGTCCGTCACCATTTGGGTGGGCCTTGGGGACATTCGTTGATTGGTGAAAGTGTATGAAGCATTTTTAGCTGAATCTCTTCTATCGTAGATCGTTGCTCCAGTGGCAGCGGTGCCATTGTTGTTACGGGCCAAAATGCCATCGTAGAGATTCACACATCGAATGTAATCAAAGAACTGCACGGCCAGCTGGCTGACATTATCAGAGCCGTATTTGCCCGTGAAATTGGTGGAGGCTCCAATCGTTGATGAGGTGGGCCACACGAGTTGAGACATCTGCGTGTCTAGGTAACGGAGCAGTTGGCTGTTTCGCGCTAGGCCAACAGACGAAGCAAATCCCACTTTGCTACCTGTCACGTCATACACCGCATCTAGGTTTTGGGACCTGCGAAAGATATAGCTATGAGGAATGGAGGCCCCCGTAGTGTTGTTGCGCAGAGTGGCACA
>JBIPLL010000482.1:0-2917 GCA_044368425.1 Beijerinckiaceae bacterium | reverse complement strand
TCGAGGACCAGCGAGCGAGCGCCCGCCCGCTTGAGGAGATCGCGCGCGAGCAGGGCATTCCGCTGACAGCTGTTCAGGCCGTCAGCCGTGCGGGGCTCGACAAGGCGGGCACGCCTGTTGCCGACCTGCCCGAGCGCGACGCACTGCTTCAGGCTGCGTTCGCATCCGATATCGGCATCGACAACGAGGCCTTGCGGCTGCGCGACGGCGGATATGCCTGGTTCGAGATCGCCGGCATCGAGCCGGCCCGCGAGCGCGCCTTCGATGAGGTCAAGGCACTGGTCGACGCGCAGTGGCGCGCGGATGAGTCGTCGCGCCGACTCGGCGAACAGGCGCGCGCCATCGTCGCCCGCCTCGACAAGGGCGAGCTGCTCGCCGCCATCGCGGCCGAACTCGGGCTTGTGCCGGGCGCGAGCACAGATATCGGCCGTGAGACGGACACGCCCGACCTGCCGCGCAATGTGGTGACGCTGGTCTTCGCGACACCTCAGGGCAAGGCCGGCCAGGCGACGCGCGAGAACGATCGCGTCGTCTTCAGCGTCGGGTCGGTTACCGTGCCTCCGTTCCTGCGGACATCGAACGATATGGCGCAGATCGAGCCGCGCCTGCGCTCGGCTGTCGCGGAGGACGTGCTGGGCCAGCATGTGGCGCAGATGCAGAAGGCTTACGGCCTGACGATCAATGATCGGGCGGTGCGCACAGCACTGGGAACCGCCGAGAACTAGAAGCAGCGCCGGCGGCAGCGACAGGCCGGTTTCATCGCGCGAACGTCGCTCCGCAATGCCATGGACTGGGCCAGACGATGCAGATCCTTCCCGCCCGCGACGAGGCCATGGCGACGCTGTCTTCCGGCGCGCCCTTGCTTGTTCGCACGACGCTGGTCGCGGACCTGATCACGCCACTCGCCGCCTTCATGAAGTTGCGTGCCGCGATATCCGGTCCGGCCTTTCTGCTCGAATCGGTCGAGGGTGGCGCGGTGCGCGGCCGCTATTCCATGATCGGGCTCTCAGCCGATCTCGTCTGGCGCTGCCGGGACGGCCGCGCGGAGATCGGCCCCCCGGAAGGGCCCTTCGTTCCCGAGAGCGAGGCGCCGCTCGACAGCCTGCGTTCGCTCATCGCCCGCAATGCCATTCCCGACGATCCGGCCCTGCCTCCCATGGCAGCCGGCATTTTCGGCTATCTCGGCTATGACATGGTCCGGCTGATGGAGCGCCTCGACGCGCCCAATCCCGACCCGCTCGGCGTGCCCGATGCCGTTCTGATCCGGCCAACCATCATGGTCGTGTTCGACGCCGTTCGCGACGAGGTCTCGCTCGTGGCACCTGTACGGCCCGGCACCAGTCCGCTGGCAGCCTATGAGCGCGCCGTCGAGAGGATCGAGGAGGTCGCGGCACTTCTCGAAGGCCCGATGCCGCTCGAGGAACTGGCCGACCCAGGCGCCCTCAGCCTGCCCCCGCAATCGTCCAACACGACGCCGCAGGACTATCTCGCGATGGTCGAGCGCGCGAAGGAATATATCCGCGCGGGCGACATCTTTCAGGTCGTGCTCTCGCAGCGCTTCGAGACGGCCTTCCCCCTGCCGCCGCTGGCGCTCTATCGGGCGCTGCGCCGCGTCAATCCCTCCCCGTTCCTGTGCTATCTCGACTTCGTGGACTACCAGATCGTCTGTTCAAGCCCCGAGATCCTCGTGCGGGTGCGGGAGGGCAAGGTCACGATCCGCCCGATCGCCGGCACCCGACCGCGCGGCGCCACGCCCGGCGAGGATCAGGCCCATGCCGCGAGCCTGCTGGCCGACCCCAAGGAGCGCGCCGAGCATCTGATGCTGCTCGATCTCGGCCGCAACGATGTCGGCCGCGTCTCCGCCATGGGCAGCGTCCGCGTTACAGACAGCTTCTTCCTCGAATATTACAGCCAGGTGATGCACATCGTCTCGAATGTCGAGGGCGTGCTGGACCCGGCCCACGACGCCCTCGACGCGCTCGTGGCCGGCTTCCCGGCCGGCACGGTCTCGGGCGCGCCGAAAGTGCGCGCGATGCAGATCATCGACGAGCTGGAGCGCGAGAAACGCGGTCCCTATGCGGGCTGCATCGGCTATTTCGGCTCGAATGGCGAGATGGATACGTGCATCGTGCTGCGCACGGCTGTGGTCAAGGACGGCCGCATGAGCGTTCAGGCCGGCGCGGGCATCGTCTACGATTCCGACCCGCAATCCGAACATCAGGAATGCGTGAACAAGGCCAAGGCCCTGTTCCGTGCCGCCGAGGAAGCGGTCCGCTTCGCGAGCCGTTCTAGGCGGGCCCAGTAGGGATTCCGACCTCCATCAGGAGAACCAGATCATGAGCGAGACGCCTTTCGTCAGTGTCGACTGGCTGGCCCAGCGCCTGAGCGCGCCCGACATCGTCGTGGTCGATGGCTCCTGGTATCTCCCGACCATGAACCGCGATCCGCAGGCGGAACATCTCGCGGGCCATATTCCCGGCGCTGTCCGCTTCGATATCGACACGATCAAGGACCGCCAGAGCCCCCTGCCCCACATGCTGCCGAGGCCCGACGAATTCGCGCAGGCCGTCGGCGCGCTGGGCATCGGAGACGGGATGACCATCGTCGTCTATGACGGTGCGGGCCTCTTTGCCGCCGCGCGCGTGCGCTGGACATTTCTTGCCTTCGGCGCACAGGACGTCCGTATTCTTGAGGGCGGCTTGCCGGCCTGGCGCGCGGCCGGCCTCCCGGTCGAGGAAGGAAGCGTCACAAGGGCACATCGCCGGTTCACCGCACGGCTCAACCACACCGCCATTGCAGCCCGCGATGACGTGCGCCGGGCGCTGGATACCGGTCGCGCTCAGGTTGTCGATGCCCGTCCTGCAGATCGCTTTCGCGGCGAGGCGCCCGAACCGCGCCCCGGGCTGCGGCCCGGTCA
>JBIPLL010000641.1:0-2922 GCA_044368425.1 Beijerinckiaceae bacterium | reverse complement strand
TGGCGCGAACTCGATGCCAGGATCGAGGCTCTGAACGGCGAGTTCATCGAACTGGCGCGTAACGATGCGGCTGCACGGCGGCTCATGTCCATCCCCGGCGTTGGCGTGCTGAACGCAACAGCCCTGATCGCCGCGGTGGGCAATGCCAGCAGCTTCGCCAAAGCCCGGGATCTGGGTGCATGGCTCGGCCTGGTTCCGCGTCAACATACCACCGGAGGCAAGCCACGGCTGCTCGGCATATCCAAGCGTGGGAACACTTACCTGCGAACCCTGCTCATCCACGGTGCCCGGGCAGCCTTGCCATCGCTAGCCCGAAGCGAGACCCCGCTGGGGCGCTGGTTGACCGGCATGATCGAGCGCGGTGTCCACCGCAATGCGATCGTCGTCGCCCTGGCGAACAAGTTGGCGAGGATCGCATGGGCGGCGCTACGCAAGGAGGCAACGTTCGAACGCGGCTACCCAGTCGCGGCATAACCAGATCGGCCGCACGCACCAGCGCGTAGGCCAACGATGTTTGCAGGAAGGATCGAGAAGATGGCCTGACAGTCGATCGGCGTCTGGAAAGCCCGGCCAAAAAAATGGCACCCAATGCCGAAGCGTTTATTGCGGCTCCAGACGTGCGGATATCCATCTTGGCCATGGGCTCGCCCATGAGACCGTATACGTTGACGCAGACTGATCAGAGCTTCTCAAAACCCTACTTGCAAGCGGGGCGGGCCATACGTTTTTTGCGCGTCATGGCCCGGCGCGCAAAGAAGCGGTGAAGCCCGGCGACGGAGACGGCCAGGCCCATTTCAGCCAGCGCCGACCGCAGTTCTACAAGCGTGATATCCTTTTGCGCTTCCCAAACGGCCAGGATGTCCGACGCCCGCTCCTCAACCCGATGCGACCGCATATCGCCACCCTGGGGCTTGGCAGCAAAGTCACCCGCATCACGTCGCAGGGCGTGCCAGCGGATCGCCGTCGATGGTGCAACGCCAAAACGGGCTGCCGCAGCGCGGCAACTCATCCCATCATCAACCGCTGCCAGCAGACGGACACGCAAATCCAAAGAGAGAGGCTGACCCATCCATGCTGGCCTCCTTCACCAGCACAGATCCTGAATCAGAAATCACGCCCAGCGGGAATCCCTCGGCGATTCAAAACGGTCGAAAACCGCTCTAACCTCGAGAATCGGCTGAATGAAGGACCTTTCGCCGCTCAAAAAATGCAGAAAAACGGCACTCTACTTGCTGAAAGGCAAATATCCCAACCAACCCCGACGCCATGATCTTTATAGGTAATACAAGGGTCCAATCGCTTCCGAACGGAATGCCGGTTTCGGCCTCGACCTTGTAGGCAACTGGGCTTAACACCATTGAGACAGGGATATGGGCAAGATAGATTGAAAACGATGCGCGCCCAATGAGGTAAGGATACTTCAACCGAGCAAAATCGGACAGAAATCCAACGTTCTTAGCTGTCGCAACCGTTATCATCCACATCAATAATAAAGCCAATACTTGCAAATCATAGGCGATTGATAAAAATAAAGTCACCAAGAGAAAGACATGAACATAATCGGCATAGGATCTGCGCACCATCTTGGCGCCCCCTATCCCACAAATAAACCCCGCAAAACACCGCATCACAGACAGGGCGCCATTCAGCAAATCAATTGTCGGCGACAAAAAGAAGATCGCTAGATAAATAAATAAACCGGCCCCCAAAAGAAATGACGCTCGAGGATTCATAATAATTAATATGGGAAAAGCGAAATATGCTAGAAATTCAACCGCTATAGACCATAGAGGAGTATTAAAGTAATAGCAGGAGCCAATCAAATTCTGCATAAGAATCAAGTGCATTGCGGCCGCTCGCGACACGCATGACATTTCAATTTGTTCATTTCCGAGATACCACGAGGTTGCGATACTCAAAAATATCGCGATGAAGAGCCAAAAATAATAGTTCGGTAAAATTTTTTGAGCTCTTTTCATAAAGTATTCAATTGATGTTTTTTTAAATTTGCCCGTTCTTATTCGATAATCATAACTTTCAGCCATAATATAGCCGCTTAGTATAAAGAAGAAATCAACAAACAAAAATGATGTCAGGAAGAAATTTTGGATTATGTTGTCCGTGTAACCTTTTCCAGATGCCCCCAGCATGGCATGATAGCCAACGACGGATAGGGCTGCAAATCCGCGGATTGCAGTGTGGATGTAGATTTCCCCTGGTCGAGGAGAAAATTGATCTCGAGCTTTCAAATGTATCGTCCGGGTTAAAGGCCGATCCGGTGGAGCTTGCTAGCGATCCGCCTGTATAGTGCGGGGGGGAGTAAGTCTTTGACGAGCTCTTGCCTCGCCACCAACCGGTCCGCTTCATCCTTCGAATTTGGGCGAGGCTTAAATTGGGTTGTGTGTGCCTTCTTCAAATCAGACCACGTGGCAGTATAATAATACAGGGCAATTGATTGCCGAGGGAGTCCGGCAGGGTGATTAACTGGCTCAGGGTTGCCGTGCCATGATCGAGAGGTCGTATTGAAGCAGCACATGCGATTGAAGACTGGCTCAAAGCTCTCAACTTGCGCCGACATATCGTCATTCCAAATTTCGAAGGATCCGCCGTATTCGGCTTTCCAATCCTTATTTAGGTAAATCAGAACATTGATCCGTCTTTCTAAGTTCATGATTTTATGATGATTGAAGTCCGCGTGGATATCGAGATGCCCACCGTTTGACACCACATGTATCCCACCCCCCATAAAATAGGGGTCAGGAATTAGGCCCTTGATGCCCGTCAATGCCTCAAGAAAGGCGATGAATGGCCTAGAGTTCAAGGCATAAAGAAGTTGCCGTGTATGCTGCGGAAGTTTCTCGGGAGAATAACTAGCTTTGAGTCGCTCTTGAGCCCTATCAAAGAGGGCTTCTGGCGGAGGTA
>JBIPLL010000481.1:0-2924 GCA_044368425.1 Beijerinckiaceae bacterium | reverse complement strand
CAGCGCACGGCGTGGCGCGTGATGACACTTCAAATCAGCTGCCCCTTCCGGCTAAGTTCAGCGGAAGAAGAGGAACGGGGCGGCGGGCGTCAGCCATGACCTATTTCGACTATATGGGCTTCGGTCCGAAGGGCTGGGGCAGCGCGATGCTCTTCGCCGCGCTCGTCACCCTGGCCGTGTCGGTCTGCGCCCTGATTGTGGGGGCCGTGATCGGCTCTCTCGTCACCTGGGGCAAGGTGTCCGGGCCGGCATGGCTGCGCGTTGCGATGGACGGGTACACGACCTTCATCCGCGGCATTCCCGACCTTCTTGTCATCTACCTGTTCTATTTCGGCGGCTCGATCGCGCTGACCACGCTCGCGAATGCGCTGGGCGCGGAGGGGTTCTGGGGTCTGCCAGCCTTCGCGACGGGGGCGCTCGCCATCGGCATCATCTCCGGCGCTTATCAGGCTGAGGTGTATCGCGGGGCCTATCTCGCCATTTCGCGCGGCGAGCTGGAGGCGGCCCGGGCGGTCGGCATGCCGCGCTTCCTGATGTTTCGCCGCATCATCGCCCCGCAGGCCCTGCGCTTTGCGATACCCGGGCTTGGCAATTGCTGGCAGCTGGTTCTCAAGGAATCGGCGCTCGTTTCCGTGACCGGCCTCGTCGAGCTGATGCGCCAGAGCCAGGTGGCAGCCGGATCGACACGCGAGCCGTTCTATTTCTACATGACGGCCGCAGCTCTCTATCTGTTGCTCACGACCGTCTCGACGGCCATTTTCGACAGGGCCGAGACCTATTCCAATCGCGGCGTCAGGAGGGCGTGATCCCATGGAACTCGCCTTCATGGTGGACACGTTCTGGCAGCTCGTGAAGGGCCTGCCGCTGCTGTTCCAGCTTGCAAGCCTCTCGCTTGTGCTTGGTGCTGCATTGGCGCTGCTGCTCGCCGTGATGCGGGAGTCGCGGATCGGCCCCCTCGACTGGTTTGCTCGCAGCTTCATCTTCGTGTTCCGGGGCACGCCGCTGCTGGTCCAGATCTTCCTGATCTATTACGGGCTCGGGCAGTTTCCGGAAGTGCGCGCAAGCTTCCTGTGGCCCTTCCTGCGCGAGGCGTTCTGGTGCGCCCTGCTGGCGCTGACGCTCAATACCGCCGCCTATGGTTCCGAGATCATCCGGGGCGGGCTTGCCTCCGTGCCGCTGGGCCAGATCGAGGCGGGACGGGCGGCCGGCATGTCGGGACTGCTGCTGTTCCGGCGGATCATTGCCCCCATCGCCCTGCGCCAGGCGCTGCCGGCCTATTCCAACGAAGTGATCCTGATGGTGAAGGCGACCTCGCTTGCATCCATCATCACGCTCATGGAAGTGACCGGGATCGCCCAGAAGCTGATCGCGCAGACGTTCCGTGCGATCGAGATCTTCATCGTCGCGGGCCTGATCTACCTGACGATCAATCTCGTGATCACGCGCGTCCTGCTCTTCATCGAGTACCGGCTGTCGCCGCATCTGCGCGACGCACCGGATACGTCCCGTCCCAATCCCGCCTTGCTCGCGCATTGATCCGGTGACAGCGAAGGTCGACAACAGATGGCCGCTCCCATGACCAGCAATGTCACTCCCCTTCCGACCTCCCAGCCTGCGGCTCGCGTCGTCGTCGAGGTGGACGGGCTGCGCAAGCGCTTCGGGGCGCTGGAGGTGCTCAAGGGCATCTCGCTCGATGCGCGTCAGGGGGACGTGATTTCCATCCTTGGCGCCAGCGGTTCGGGCAAGAGCACTTTCCTGCGCTGCCTCAACCTGCTTGAGACCCCCGATGCCGGGAAGGTGACGATCAGTGGCGAGACCATCGCCATGAAGGAAGGCAAGGGCGGCAAGATGATGCCGGCCGACCAGCGTCAGGTTGACCGGCTGCGCACCCGGCTCGGCATGGTGTTCCAGAACTTCAATCTCTGGTCGCACATGACGATCCTCGAAAACCTGATCGAGGCGCCCGTCCATGTGCAGAAGCGCCCGCGCGCCGAATGCATCGCGGAGGCCGAAGTCCTGCTTGAGAAGGTCGGTATCGCCACCAAGCGCGATGCCTATCCAGCCCATCTTTCAGGCGGCCAGCAGCAACGCGCCGCGATCGCCCGCGCGCTTGCAATGCGGCCCGAGGTGATGCTGTTCGACGAACCCACCTCTGCGCTCGATCCCGAACTTGTCGGCGAGGTGCTGCGCGTCATGCGCGAGCTGGCCGAAGAGGGCCGTACCATGCTCGTCGTCACCCACGAGATGGGCTTTGCCCGCGAGGTGTCGAACCGGGTCGTGTTCTTCCACCAGGGTCTCGTTGAGGAACAGGGCCCCCCGGGCGAAGTGCTGTCGCGCCCGCAATCGCCGCGGCTTCAGCAGTTCCTGGCGCGCAATCTGAAGTGAGATTTCGCGAGAGGCAGGCCGATCCGCGCGGTAGCTGACGCGACGGTTCGGGATGATGCACGCATGAGCGGCGACAAAACCATTCGGTAGCGATCGCCACTTCCTCCGATAGATTTTGCCGTCGATGGGTTTGCCGTCGATGGGTTTGGCGAACCTGCCCCCGACGTGATGCCATGAGGCAATCCGTGCGGTTGTCCCCCCGCCTGAGAGCTGATGTCCCCGCGATGCCGAAACGGGTCGTCGCGCCTGCTGTTTCCATGGGCTGAATGGCCGGAGCGCGGCTTTCCGGCTCCCATTCGATCATCATAGCGTCTATTGCGCCACCCCTGCGACGTTTCGCACCGGCTCCCCGGGTTGTGAGCGGAATGTTTTGACGTATATCAATTTCAGAAATTTCTGAAATGACGGGACGCCATGAATCTCCCTCCGCTCATCCAGGCCTTCGTGCTGCATTTCGGCGAAATGGGCAGCCGCTGGGGCATCAACCGCACCGTCGGGCAGATCTATGCCGTCCTGGTCACGGCCGAGCGCCCGCTCAA
>JBIPLL010000479.1:0-2928 GCA_044368425.1 Beijerinckiaceae bacterium | reverse complement strand
CTCCTGCTTTTCTTCGTGCCCTTCGTGATCTTTGCAGGCGTCTTGCTGCTGCAAAGACGCAAGGTCTTGGATCCCCAGGCATGGCGCGGCCCGATGCCCTGGCTGGTCATTGCCGGGCTCCTCCTCGTGATCACGGTCATGCTCGCCATGAGCATTCTCGATCCCCGCAGCATGGGCGCCTATGTCCCGCCGCATCTCGAAAATGGCCGGCTCGTGCCCGGCACCTTCAAATGAACCTCGGCCAGCTGCCGGAGGGCGCGAATCGGCGGCTTGAGGGCCTGCTGGGCGAGCCTGCCGTGGCGCGCCTTCTGTCCGTTCTCAACGGCGACGGCGAGGAGACGCGCATCGTCGGCGGCGCGGTCCGCAATACGCTGCTCGGAGAGCCCGTGACCGATGTCGATTGCGCGACGACGGCACCGCCGAAGGTGACGGCGGCGCGCGCCCGCCGCGCCGGTTTCAAGGTCGTGCCGACCGGGCTCGAACACGGCACCGTGACCGTCATCATCGATGGACAACCCTTCGAGGTCACGACGCTGCGCGAGGATGTCGAGACGGACGGGCGCCGCGCGGTCGTGCGCTTTGGCCGCGACTTTACTGCTGATGCCCGCCGGCGCGACTTCACGATCAATGCGCTAGGCCTGTCGGCCGATGGCCGCCTGCACGACGATGTCGGGGGCCTCGCCGACCTTGCGGCGCGTCGCCTGCGCTTTATCGGCGATCCCGCGAGCCGCATCGCCGAGGATTACCTGCGAATCCTGCGATTCTTCCGCTTCCACGCCCGTTATGGCGTGGGCGCTCTCGATCCCGATGGCCTCCACGCGGCCATAGTCGCGCGCGACGGGCTCTCCCGCCTCTCGCGCGAGCGGGTGCGGGTGGAGATCCTCAAGCTGCTGGTGGCGCCGCGCGCAGGCGCCGTGCTCTCGGATATGGCGCAGGCCGGCTTCCTGACGCTGTTTCTCGGAGGCGTGCCTCATCTGGCGGCTTTCGAACGCCTCGCGTCAATCGAGCAGCAGGCGGGCCTGCCGCCCGATCCCGTGGCCCGACTTGCCGTCCTGGCAGTGCGTGTCGAGGAAGATGCCACGCGCCTGCGCGAGCGGTTGCGGCTGTCCAACAACGAGGGACAGGCTCTGCTGCGCGCTGCGCAGGCCTGCGAGTGCGTCGGGGGCGGCTGGCCCTGGGGCAACCGGGCGCTCGCCGACCTCTGCGGAGCCACGGCCGCCCTTGTCGCCCGTTGCGCGCGCGGGGAAGGCTTTGGCGACCTTGTTCCATTGCTCACCGGGACCGAAAGTCTGCCCGCCTTCCCCTGGCGAGGCAGCGACCTGATCGCGGCGGGTTTGCCGCGCGGCCCGGCGATCTCGGGAACGCTCGCGCGCCTGCAGGATGCGTGGCGGCAGGCTGGCCTGCCTGTCGAGGCACAGGCGCTCGATTCGATCTTCAGCGAGGTTCTGGCGCAGGCGCGTTCGCGCGAGCAGCCCTGACGCTTTCCAGTACGAAGACGCGCAGTTCCGACGACAGGTTGCGGCCCTGCCGCCCGGCATCGACCCGCGCGATCAGGCCCGCCAGCGTCAAGCCTTGCGCCTGCGCGATGGCGCGCAACTCGTCCCAGAACGGCGTTTCCAGCGAAACGCTCGTCGCATGTCCCGCAATCGACACCGAGCGCTTGACGAGATCGGTCATGGTCTTGCGGGAGGATCGTCGGGCGACGCCGGTCCGCCCGCCTCGAGCTTCAAGACATCGAGGCGCCGCCGCTCCTGCTCGCGCTGCGCCTGCGTCAACTGGCGCTCCGCCTTGGTGCGACCGAAGAGCACGCGGTTTTCCTGCGCCTTCGTCTCCGCCTGCGCGCGATCCCGCTTCTTGCGTTCACGTCTCAGATTGACGATGTCGCCCATCCGATTCTCCGGTCACGCTTTTCCGGCACTCACTTCTTGCGGAAGGCGTCGAGGCTGACCACCGTTGCCGAGCCGCCGTCATCCTTGGCCGGAGAACTGCCCTTGTCGCCGTCCTTGTCGGCGGCCTTGCCCTTGACGGCTTTGCCATCGGACCCGCCCGCCTCGGCCTTGCCGCCATCGGGCTTTGCCGTCTCGCTTCTGGCCGTCTCGCTTTTGGCGGCAGGCTTCGCGGCTTTCGGCTCGCCCGCCTTGCCGTCGCCGGCTTTCGACGGCTTGCGCAGCGGCTTGACGGAAGCGGACTCCGTGTGCGGGGCCTCGCTTGCCGCAGCACCGGGCGCCGGCATCTCGTCCTCGTTGTCCGCGACCTCGAACTTCAGGCCGAACTGCACGGACGGGTCGTAGAAGCCGGTCATCGCGTCGAAGGGGATCAGCAACCGCTCCGGAATGCCGGAAAAGGACAGCCCGACCTCGAAGGCGTGTTCGGTCACGCCGAGATCCCAGAACTGGTGCTGGAGGACGATCGTCATCTCCTCGGGATACTTGTCCCGCAGCCGCTGCGACAGGCGCACATTGGGCGCATGCGTGCGGAACGAGATGAAGAAATGATGATCGCCGGGCAGGCCGTCGCGCAGCACATCTGTCAGCACGCGGCGGATGACGCCTTTCAGCGCCTGCTGCACCAGAAGATCGTAGCGGATCGCGTCCTTCGTCATGAGGCCTGCCATTGCGTGCGAACGGGCGCCACCTGTGGACCCTGCCGTGTTCCTGATCAATAGCAGCGTCGCGCTGCACTGCAACTTGCTCACAAGGTCGCAAGCGCGAAAAGAGGCCCCGCGCCTCGATCGGCACGATTTTGGGGGCGTCGTCGGGATGCTTCAAGGGCCGTGCGATGCGAGCGCACCGCACGCCTCGCCCGCGGGCACCCTGCGCGCCGCCGTAACCTGCCCCCGTGGCGGGCATCGTGCAGGATATCCAGCGCCGAAACCCGCTGTACAGGAGCGGGACGCGTGCCGCCGATCCCTTGTCGGAGCATCGTCGG
>JBIPLL010000477.1:0-2932 GCA_044368425.1 Beijerinckiaceae bacterium | reverse complement strand
TGGGAACGGACGAGCAAGTCCGGTAGCCCGCCAGCCGCACGAGATCAATCGCGCCTGCTGCGTGCAGGGTGGATGCGCCACGATCGCCGCTTGTGAGCGAGCCACGGCGTCCTTAATGTCGGCCAACCTTCCCGCGCCCGGCCGTCACGTGCCGCCGCCAAGACACAAAAGACGCGATGACCGAGAAAACGCCCACACGCCGCTCCCGCCCCACCTTCACGGATCAGGAGGCGCTTCAGTTCCACTCGCAGGGACGCCCCGGCAAGCTGGAAGTCATGCCCACCAAGCCGATGGCGACGCAACGCGATCTGTCGCTCGCCTATTCGCCGGGCGTGGCCGTTCCGGTCAAGGCCATCGCCGCAGACCCCTCGCTCGCCTTCGACTACACGGCGCGCGGGAACATGGTTGCCGTCATATCGAACGGCACCGCGATCCTTGGGCTCGGCAATCTGGGCGCGCTTGCCTCCAAGCCGGTGATGGAGGGCAAGGCGGTCCTGTTCAAGCGCTTCGCCGACGTCGATTCCATCGACCTCGAGGTCGATACCGAGGATGCGGACGCCTTCATCAACAGCGTTCGCTATCTCGGCCCATCCTTCGGCGGCATCAATCTCGAGGATATCAAGGCGCCGGAATGCTTCATCATTGAGGAGCGCCTGCGCGAATTGATGGACATCCCCGTCTTTCATGACGACCAGCACGGCACGGCGATCATCGCGGCGGCAGGTCTTCTCAACGCCATGGACCTGACCGACCGTGATCCCAAGACGACGAAGCTCGTCGTCAACGGCGCGGGCGCGGCGGGCATTGCCTGCGTCGAGCTTCTCAAGGCCATGGGCTTTGCGCCCAACAACGTCATCCTTTGCGATACCAAGGGCACGATCTGGCGCGGCCGTCAGGAAGGCATGAACCAGTGGAAGTCGGCCCATGCGGCCGAGACCACGGCCCGCACGCTGGCTCAGGCGATGGAAGGCGCGGATGCCTTCTTCGGTCTGTCGCAGAAGGGCGCCGTCACGCCCGAGATGGTCGCCTCGATGGCGCCCAATCCGATCATCTTTGCCATGGCGAACCCGGACCCGGAGATCACGCCGGAAGAGGTCCACGCCATTCGCGACGACGCCATCATGGCAACCGGCCGGTCGGACTATCCCAACCAGGTCAACAACGTCCTCGGCTTCCCCTATATCTTCCGTGGTGCGCTCGACGTGCGCGCCACCACGATCAACATGGAGATGAAGATCGCGGCTGCCCGCGCGCTGGCCATGCTGGCGCGCGAGGACGTGCCCGACGAGGTCGCCGTCGCCTATCAGGGCGCACGCCCGCGCTTCGGGCGCGAATACATCATTCCCGTGCCCTTCGACCCGCGCCTGATCCATACCGTTCCCCCGGCGGTGGCGCAGGCTGCGATGGATACCGGTGTCTCCCGTCGGCCCATCATCGACATGCGGGAATACAAGGCGCAGCTCTCCGCCCGCCGCGATCCGGTGGCCGGCACGCTCAACCGCATCATCGAGCGCGTGCGCCGCTTCCCCAAGCGCGTCGTCTTCGCCGAGGGCGAGGAGGAGCAGGTCATCCGCGCGGCGGTCAGCTTCGTCAATCAGGGGCTCGGCACCGCCATCCTCGTGGGCCGCGAGGACCGCGTCTACGAGACGGCGACCTTTGCCGGCATCGACCTCGAGGGGCGCGACGGCATCGAGGTGCACAATGCGCGCCTGTCGCACCGCAACTCGGCCTATGCGCAGTTCCTCTATCAGCGCCTGCAGCGCGAGGGCTATTTGTTCCGCGACTGTCAGCGCCTGATCAACCAGGACCGCAACCACTTCGCCGCCGCCATGGTGGCGCGCGGAGACGCGGACGCGATGGTAACGGGCGTGACCCGCAACTTCTCGATCGCGCTGGAGGATGTGCGCCACGTCATCGACCAGAAGCCGGGACACCGCGTCATCGGCGTCTCGCTGGTGCTTGCGCGAGGCCGGACGGTTCTCGTGGCCGATACCGCCATCACCGAGATGCCGACGGCACAGGAACTCGCCGAAATCGCCATCGAGGCTGCGGGTGTCGCACGCCGGCTCGGCTACGAACCGCGCGTGGCGATGCTCGCCTTCTCCACCTTCGGCCATCCGAAGGGCGAGCGCTCGGCACGTGTCATCGAGGCGGTCAAGATCCTCGATTCCATGCGCGTCGACTTCGAATATGACGGCGAAATGGCCGCCGACGTCGCCACCAATCGCGACCTGATGGCGCAATATCCCTTCTGCCGCCTGACCGGCCCCGCCAACGTCCTCGTGATGCCGGCCTTCCACTCGGCCTCGATCTCGACCAAGCTCCTGCAGGAACTCGGCGGATCGACCGTGATGGGGCCGATGATCGTGGGTCTCGACAAGCCGGTCCAGGTGGTGTCGCTCGGTGCGAAGGACAGCGACATCGTCAATATGGCGGCGCTCGCGGCCTTCAATATCGGCGGCTGACCATGGCAAACCGCATTCCGCACGGGGGCGCAAAGCCCCCGCATGTCGTGTTCGACATCGGCAATGTGCTGATCGAGTGGGACCCACGCCACCTCTATCGGACGATCTTCGCCGACGAGGCGCAGATCGACGCCTTCCTTGAGACGGTCGGGCTCTTCGAGTGGAACCGCGAGTTCGATCGCGGGCGGCTCTTCGCGGATGGCGTGGCGGAGCTTTCCGCACGCCATCCTGACCATGCCGGGGCGATCGAAGCCTTCGACAGCCGCTGGCAGGAGACGGTCTCGGGCGAGATCGTGGCCAATGTCGGTGTGCTGCGCGCGCTCAAGGCCAATGACGAGGTCGTCTTCGGCATCACGAATTTCTCGCGCGAAAAATTCGACGAGACCCGGGTGCGCTTTCCCTTCCTCGACCTGATCGACGGTGTGGTGGTCTCGGCCGACGAGCGCCTTCTCAAGCCCGATCCGGCC
>JBIPLL010000647.1:0-2936 GCA_044368425.1 Beijerinckiaceae bacterium | reverse complement strand
AAAGCCCCCGAGCACGAACCAGAGGATATTGAGCAGAAAACGCAGCATGGGCTCGGCCCTTTTCCCCAGCCTGACGGGTTGCTGCTGTTATTCATGGCGTGAAAACCAGCCCCGCCGAACAGTGACAGGGCGGCCGGCGATGGGGGTTGCGATGGGGGGCTTACAGTTCTAATGGGTTTTTGGCAGCCTTTGGGGAGCGTGCCGGTTTTTGTAGTTAGGCAGGTTGGGCGGTTAGGCCAGGTATGGCTGCTAAATCATCAATCCAGGCCTGCAGAAGCTGGAGCTCGGCGGCATCGATCAGCCCAAGCTCGATGAGCTGTCTGTAACAGCTAATCATGTTGTCGGGAATATTATCAATGCCTGGCGAGAGATTAAGAGCGTCCAGGGATTTGGCGATATTTTCATTGTGGAGGTATCCAGAAACTTCATCTTTGAAGTCTTTCATCAGGTCGTGCTCATTGCGCTCCTGGAACACAGTGGAAGGGCTAAACAGCAGAGACCAGTTGTTCTCCCAGCTAATTCTTTGGGCAACAAAACTCCGCCAGATATCCGTCATGCGGAAGGAGCAGTAAGCCGGGAGATAAAGAAGAGGGTAGGCTTCAGGAAACCAAATCGTATTTTGACTATTAAACGGACACCAACTGCCCTTTGATAGTGCCACTGGATCCTGGCCTTCAAATGATTGGGGTAGGTTGCAAATCAACCTGTAAAGAGCGTCAACATCAGGATTCTCGTCGGCCAGGCCCTGTTGAATTGGACAATTAAATTCATCTACTTTGAGAGCATCCAAAGGCGTAGGTGAATTCTTGATTCTGTTCAGAGGCAGGCCCCTGGGCCAGATCAAGGTATCACTGAAGTATCGGTAGACATTGACCCAGTCTTGATCTGTGCATAGCCGAGCCTTGACCTGCCGTTTAGGTACCGTCCAGAAGCCTGGTAGGGGGATGTTGTCGTCATCGGTTTCGAGTAGGTAATCACAACCCCGTGAAATTGCCAGCAAATAACCGAGATTCTTTCGAGTGTAATGGTTTGTGGGGCAAATGCGTCCGAGTGAGAAGATGTCGTTTTGCTGTTGCTCTAAGGTGTAGTAAATGCAGTTGGGGATATCGTAGATTTCGGGACTTTTTTTGTCAGCGGCGATGATGAAATCAAAGTTGTTATCGGAATTGTGGCTTGAAATTTCCAGTACGGCCTTGGTTGGGTCGAAGATTGAAGTGATGACAACGGCAAATCTGTTGGTTGTGCTCATAGCTGAGGAGGGTTTGCTGGGTCTTAAAGGGTGTTAGTGGAGCCTGAAGCTGTGTTGAAGTTGCGCTTGGACTTTTAAGGGCGTGCGAGAGAAGTGTAAATGGAACGCAGACGTGCTTTCCAGATGGGCAGGCTTGATTTGATTTGCCTTGGCTTGATGATGAGCAGCTGCGGATTCCTGTGCTCGGCAAGGGCTTTGGTGTTGGCAGTTGAACTGTCCACTTCGCCAGGATATTTGCAATAGTAAGTAATACCTTCAATCTCTTTGAGTTTCAACCCAGACCAATTTGTATGTAACTTATCTCCTCCGACGATGTAGGCAAGATTTTTGAAACGACCAACCCGAATGCCTTCGTGAATTAAATGTAGCTTGACCTGGTATTCATGGTTGAGCATTTTGTACGGGCCTAAATACCCATAGGCTTCGCCGCTAATCAGGTCATCAAAAAAATTGAGATAGCTGTCTACATTTCGTGCGCTGCATACGGCGTGCCGGTCGTTGTAGCCGTGATAGTCTTCGCCTTCAGGGATCCAAATCAAGCGATCATTTAATAGCTGAAGCGGTGGATGGGATGATAACCATTGCATGTCTGTGCGTGTAATGATAAAATGGGTATATTTTTTCTCTTGAATATGTAGAGATCGAAGCCTTTGTTTTAATTTATAATAATTATAGTTTAAGTGCATGCCAGAGCCTGGAATTCCTTTTAGTCCTCCCAGCCAATTTCCGTCAATTGTTAGCAGCTTTTGCCAGGGAAAAGAGGGCATGGTACCCATTCTTGTTCTGCTGATCGAGTCGCATAGTTGTTCATAGCCTGCATCAGCGTCTTCGTATATGCAGCAATCGACAATTTTCTCCTGGGGCAGTACTGCAAGCTTGTCCTCATCTTCATTTGAAATCCTCGAAACACAGATAGCAACATCGGCATCAAGAGGATCGATTAAGTGCTTTTTCAGACTATCTGCAGTGATGTCAAGTGCCCTCAGCGTACCGATAAAGCAAATCAAAGGTCGAATTTTGCCCTGGTTGTTTGCAGAGGTGGCTGGCATGGGTGATGTCGATTCTTCGAGAGGTTCGTTGGGATCCCTGAAACTTATGGAGCTGAATGGTGATCAGGCAGGAACTAATCCGCTCATGCTTTGCCATCCTCCCATCACGAAGGGCCGAACGGCCAGTTTCCTGCTTTTCCTAGGCCACCCGCCAGCCCCCTTCAGATCCGCCCAGATCTATGTGATAGCAAGTGATCTGGGAGATATGGCGGCGACTGATCTAACCCTAGACCCAACGCCCTTGACGGCCAGCTCGAGGCTGAGGGTGCCGGGATCTGGGAAATAGGGGATTTTGATGGCGCGGGCGGCGCAGGTGGTGGGGAAGGCTGATAGCTGAACAAGCCTCAGGAAGCCTCGGACAAAGAAGGTGTTGTGAACGATGCCCACCAACATAGTTAACACTTGCCAGATGCGCATCTAAAATGCCAACTGTGCCGTTCCAGTGAGCATGTAATGAATTGGTTCACGACCCTTACGGGGCAGAGCTTCCACGGCGCCAACTGCGGTCAGATGCTGCAGGGTCTGGGAGATCGCCGGCTGGCTGATGCCCCCAGCGTCCTGAGGTCGGTCTGGATCTCCATCGCTTCCGGATCACGGTGGCCCCAGGCCCCAAGACGCTCCCAGGCTGTTGGCCCCAT
>JBIPLL010000476.1:0-2938 GCA_044368425.1 Beijerinckiaceae bacterium | reverse complement strand
CAATATGTGCTTGCCTGCCGAATGCGTCAGACGACGCGGGTCACGAGCGTACCGATGCCCTCGACATGGCTCTCCATCACGTCGCCGCGCACGACGGCGCCGACACCCGAAGGCGTTCCCGACATGATGATGTCGCCGGGCTGCAGCTCGAACAGGCCCGAGAGATAGGAAATCATCTCCGGCACCTTCCAGATCATCTGGTTGAGGTCGCCCTCCTGGCGGACCTGGCCATTGACCTTGAGGATGACGGCGCCCTTGTCGGGGTGGCCGATCTCCGAGACCGGGATGATCTCGCCGATGGGGGCGGAGTGCTCGAAGGCCTTGCCGATCTCCCACGGACGGCCCGCCTTCTTGCATTCTTCCTGCAGGTCGCGGCGGGTCATGTCGAGGCAGACGGCATAGCCGTAGACATGGTCGAGCGCGCTTGCGAGCGGAATGTCCTTGCCGCCCTTCGACAGGCAGACGGCGACCTCGATCTCGTGATGCACGTTGTTTGAGCGGGGCGGATAGGGGAAATCCGCGCCGTTGGTCAGCACATTGTCGGGGTTCTTCTGGAAGAAGAAGGGAGCCTCGCGGTTGGGATCGTGGCCCATCTCGATGGCATGGGCGGCATAGTTGCGGCCGACGCAGTAGATCCGGTGGATGGGGAAGCGCGCCTGTGTCCCGCGAATGGGGAGCGTCACAATGCGCGGCGCCGGGACGACGAGCTGCTGCGGGGTGGCGATGTTCATCTGCGTTCCTTCCTTTGGTGGTGTCGGGGGGTGATCAGCGCGAGGCGGCGAAGTAGCTGAAACGCTTCTCCAACTTCCCGAGCAATTCGTTGACGATGAAGGCGAAGGCGAAGAGCACGAGCAGCAGCGCCCAGAAGTGCTCCATGAGGAAGTGCGACTGGTAGATCTCGAACAGCGTGCCGAAACCCACGACCGAGACGAGAAGCTGGCCGATCACCACGCCCTTCACTGCGCGGATGACACCAAGCCGGATGCCGGCGAGGATCTCCGGCAGTGCCGCCCAGATATACACCTTGGTGAATGCCTGAAAGCCCGTCGCGCCGAAGCTCTTTGCCATCTCGACGAGCGAGGGCGAGATGCCGCGCACGCCGGCCCTTGTATTGAGCACCACGATCCACATCGCGAACAGCACGACGGTCAGGATGATCGTTGTCTCCCCCAGTCCGAACAGAACCATGATGACGGGAACGAGCGCGCTCAGCGGCGCTGACAGGAACAGGTTGACCCAGGGCAGGAGCAGCCTGTCGGCGATGACGATGCGACCCATCAGAATGCCCAGCGGCACACCGACGACGATGGCGATGGCATTCCCGATGACGAAGGCCTTGCCCGTGATCCAGAGCGCCTCGAGGAACGAGCCTGTCGGAACGATCTCGAAGATGCGCCAGAAGATCTTCGAGAGCGGCGGCAGGATGAAGCCCGCATCTGTATGGCCGACGATTTCCCACAGGATCGCCCAGATGATCAGGGCCGACATCATGGGCAGGCGGTAACCGGCGATCGTCATGGTCCGCCTCCCTCAATCGAGATAGTGCTTGAGCTGCTGCCAAATGTTCTCGACGATGTCGAGATAGACGCTGTCGCGGCGGATCTTCTCCGGATCGTCGCCCCGCACGATCCTGGGCTCGATGATCGCCGAGACGCGGCTGGGACGGCGGGAGAGCAGGACGATCCGGTCGGAGACATAGACCGCCTCCTCGATCGAATGCGTGACGAAGATGAAGGACTTGCCTTCGTTCGCCACGAGTTCCAGCAGATCCTCCTGGAACTTGCGCCGCGTCTGCTCGTCGACGGCCGAGAACGGCTCGTCCATCATGACGACCTTGGCATCGACTGCGAGGGCGCGGGCAAGGCCGACGCGCTGGCGCATGCCGCCCGACAGCTCGTGCGGATATTTGTGCTCGAAGCCCTTCAGGCCGACGCGGGCGATGTGGCGCTCGGCGATGGCCTCGCGCTCGGACCGGCCCATGCCCCGCAGTTCCAGCCCGAAGGCCACGTTGCGGATCACGCTGGCCCAGGGCATCAGCGCGAAGTCCTGGAAGACGAAGGCGCGCTCGGGGCCGGGGCCGGTGACCTCGCGGCCATTGACGAAGACCTGTCCGCCGCTCGCGGGGATCAGGCCCGCGATGATCTTGAGCAGCGTGGTCTTGCCGCAGCCGGATGGCCCGAGCAGCGTCGTGAGCTTGCCTTCCGGGAAGTCGAGCGAGATGCCCGACAGGGCCTCGATGCCGCCGGGATAGGTCTTGGTGATGCTCTTGACCTCGACGATGGCACGCGCGGAGGAGGGGGGCGCCACGACAGGTGCCGGCTCGGCAGCCGCGGCGAGGTTGTCGCTGGCCAAGTTCGCGGTCATGCGCGCTTCTCCGGACGGAAGAGAGTGACCTCGATCTTCTCCAGCGCCTCGATGAACAGGACCGAGAACACGATGATCGAGAGGATGGCGGCATACATCTTCGGATAGTCGGCCACCGACTGGTTGTAGGAGATCACGTCACCGATGCCGGTGGGGGTGATCAGGAGTTCTGCGAGGATGACGCCGATGAAGGCCGCCGCGCAGCCCAGGCGCAGTCCCGCGAAGATCATCGGGCTGGCCGAGGGCAGGATGACGAGGCGGATGGTCTGGCTGCGCGTCGCGAGGAAGGAATGCCCCATCTCGACCAGCGATTTCGGCGTGTTGCGGACGGCGCCCAGCGTGTTGAGCACGATGACGGGCATGGCCATGATGCACACGGTCAGGATCTTGGCAGTGAGGCCGATGCCATAGGCGAAGGTCAGGACCGGGATGAGGGCTGCGAGCGGCGCGGCTTGCGCGATGATGAAGACGGGGGCGATCAGCCATTCCGAGGGTTCGTGAAGCCCCATCAGCACGCCGATGCCGACGCCAAACAGGATCGAGGCGGCAAGCCCGATGATCAGCGGATAGAGCG
>JBIPLL010000475.1:0-2939 GCA_044368425.1 Beijerinckiaceae bacterium | reverse complement strand
CCTTGTAAGCGGTAGGTCGGGGGTTCAATTCCCTCTGCCGTCACCATTGAACATCGCAACGCCCCGATGATTTCCGAGAGAGTCGGCGGCGACTCTGCTTCGCGATCACGGCTGGCCGATCGAAGGCAGAGGAACCGAAGCGCCCCGGGGCCACTCCACGTGCGTGCGGCAGCCGACACGGCAGGCAAGCGCCCGCCGCTCCGATCATCCCGACTTCATCGACGTGCGCTGACCACGTCGACACTGGATCGGAAACAAAAAAGCCACGCCGGACTTGCCAGCGTGGCGTGATCAGTTGCGAATGCTGGTGGCTTGCCGGAGCCGACAGCTCGGGCTCCGCACCCGGCCTACTGCGCGAATGTCTGCGCCGGAGCGACCTTTTCGACAAAGGGTGGGGCCCATTGCCCGATGAGCGCCTCAAGCCTCGGAGCATAAAGGCGCATGGTCAGGTTGAACGGTCCCTTCGGTGCCGGCAGCCAGTTGGCCTCCAGCTCCTTGCCCGGGCTCTCGTTCTGGACATGGAGCGTCAGCGAGCCGTCGCCATTGTAGTGAAACGGCATCCAGCTGCTGACCGCGAAGCGATCGAGGCCATTGGCAACCTGAAAGCCTTCCTGATCATAGAGCGTGACGGACCAGAATGCGCCGGCCGGGGGGGTGGCACCGGGCGGGAAATGAAGCACGTAGCGTTGGTTCCCGGAGAGGGGCTGTCCGTCCTTGTCAGCGATGTTCAACGGGTAGATCGCGTCCTCCGGCAGATTTGCGCCCAGCCCGACCTGCGCCACGATCGCGCGCTTGAGATAATAATTGCCGTAAACGCCCATCGTGTCGGTATTCATCGACCAGCCATTGACGACGCGCGCAAGCGTCGGAACCTTCGCAGCCATCAGGCGCAGCCCATCGAGCGGCGCCACCTTGATCGCCTTCTGGACAGCAGGGCTGGCAGTGGACGCGTCGAAGCTCTTGCCGACCTCAAAGCCGATCCGCTTCAGGCGATCGATGATCGGCTGGTCCGTGGAGCGCGGCGGATGGATCTTCATGAGTTCGGCCGCCATCGCGAAATAGCGCTCCGGCTGCATCGTATCGACCTGCATCTTCGGCGGGGTCTGCATGTCAACCGAGGGGTCGCGGACAAAGGGCGCGACCACCGGCGGGCGACCCCATTGCGTTGCGGGCGTGACCTTGAACCCGTCCTGGATCTTGTGCACGAGCGCGTAGTCGGCAGGCCCGTCCGTCTTGTTGCGCAGGATGATCCACGCCATCGGGGTCGTCGCCTCGATGATCTGAGTCCCCGCCGGAAGCTTGTATTCGGCGATCAGCTTCTCGCCCCGCAATTCGGGCCGCCAGTCTTTCGCAACCAGCAGGAAGTGACCGGCCTTCGTTCCGGTCGTCCTCCAGCCGAGCGAGGCGAAGACGTCGGTCCACATGTCCAGGATCGGCAGGACATAATAGCGCCCGTCCGTGTCAGGCACGGTGACCACGATCGGCTCGCTGCGCATGTCGAGAAAGATCGAGGAATACAGCGTGTCGAAATTCGGCCGGACGACGGCACGGTCCTCCGCACGAGGATAGGCGCGAATGCTCGCCACGGTATTCATCGGACCGCCAAAGCCTTTGCCGGTCTCTACATTCGTCATCTGCCGACGGGTGATTTCCATCGAGATGAGCGGATAGAAATAATGATAGCCCTCGACTGCGATCTGACGGGCCTCGGCCTCGCTGATCGTCGCAGGTTGAGCGAGCGCGGCTCCGGGAGACCAGACAAGGGTCTGCGACATGCCGGCGAGAGCCAGGGGCAACATGCAGAACCGCAAACCAGCCGCGAACATCCGGCGCTTCGTCATGATCATCCTCCACTGCATTGATCTTCCGGTCGCGCCGCCCGATCGGACGAGCCGCTCTGCCCGCAGCGACAGTCGAGCCCAGGCGACATGGACGGTGCAAATCATACTTTACCTGCAGCCCCGCAGGTCTTGCTTGACCTTTGCGGCCATCGCCTTGACATTTCGCGACAGGACAATATCGCCCTTCGGCGGTGCTTGCGTTGATGGAGGATGAGCCGGCCATGGCGAGCGCCACGCCCCGCCACAGACCCGAACAGGCTCGCATCGGCGGTCAGGATCTGGCAGCCGGGTTTCGGCGTTCGGATCTTCCGGCGGATGGATTCATCCGGATCAGCCCGATTATGCCGCTGCCCGAATGGCTCGGGCAGATGGGCGTCGACGCCGGGCCGGTCATCCGGGCGGCGGGCCTTGATCCGAAATCCTTCGACGATCCCGAATCGATCATTCCCTACGCGGCGGCCGGGCGGCTCCTCGTCCTCTGTGCAGAGCAAACCGCATGTCCGCATATCGGTCTGATCATCGGCGAGCGTCGCGGCATCGGAGCGCTTGGCGCCGTCGGAATGGTCGTACGGGAAGCACCCGACGTTCGATCCGCGCTGCTTGATCTCGTCCGCTTTCTCAGCCTGCACGATCGGGGGGCCGTTCCGTCGCTGGAGATGGAAAGCGATCGGGTGACGCTGTCCTACGCCATGTTCGCGCCGCAGATCCCGGGATCGGAGATCATCGCCGATATTGCGGCGGTCATGGGGCTCAACATCCTGCGCGAACTGTGCGGAGCGTCGTGGGCCCTGACCGAGCTCTCGCTGCCGCGACGCAAGCCGGCCGATACCTTGCCTTACCGCAAGATGTTCAAGGCACCGATCCGCTTTGGCGACAATCGGGTCGCATTGTCATTCTCGGCGGACTGGCTGTCGGCGCGCGTGTCGCGGGCCGATCCCGACCTGCATCGTCTGCTCCGCAGACAGCTCGAGCAGCTGGCAGCGACGGCGTCGAGCGACTTTGCCGACCAGATGCGCCGCATCGTCAGGACGCTCGTCATCGATGGAGACTGCTCGGTCGATCGCGTCGCGCGGCTTGCCGGCGTCAACAAGCGCACGC
>JBIPLL010000689.1:0-2941 GCA_044368425.1 Beijerinckiaceae bacterium | reverse complement strand
CTGTGAGTCGCTTCAAAAAGCGCTCGCCACGGCCACCTTGCTTCGCGCCCACGCATCAGAAACATCAAAAAAGCGTTTGCTCAATCTGAGACTGCTGACCCTTTTCTACGCTGACCCTTTTCTACGATCCCCTAGGGGCGATCTCCCAGACCACGCTGGATGCGCTTTCCCGGCCCCACGTCACCACCGATCCCCTCCAGCGGCAAGTCACCACCCTCTACGACAATGACGGTCGGGTGCAAACGGTGCAGGCACCGCTGGCGCGTAACTCCCTCACGAGCTACAGCTTCAATACCACCACTGGCGAATCGTTGACCTCGGTGGATCAGGACATCGACGCGGGAGTACCCTCCACCTCCAGCCAGAAGACGGACATCAAGGGCGAACTCCGGCAGGTGACGAATCGAAAGGGCAAAGTCTATAACCTAGCCTACAACGCCCTGGGGCAGTTGACCTCCACTGTGCAGCCTGGGGGGCGGACGCTGAGCACGGCCCATGCTTGGAATGTGACCGGCCCCGTGCAAACCCTCACCGAGCCCAGCGGGCAGGTGACCACTCTTCAGTCCGACAATGTCGGAAGGTTCAAGACGCGCACCGGACCGGATGCCACCACGCAGTATGGTTACGATGCCAGCGGGAACCTGCTCACCGTGACCGAAGGCGCGGCGGTGATCACGCGGACCTATGAGACCACGCGGGATGCACTGAGCACGTACACCAATGCAGCGGGAGAGGTGATCGCCTACACTTACGATGCCAATGGGAATCTCAGCACGTTGACTTACCCCGGAGGAAAGGTGGTGCAGTATGCCTATGACAGCCGGGACCGACTGCGGCGGGTCACGGATTGGGCAGGGCGGGCGACGACGTTTGAGTACGATGCCGCCGGTCGGCTGCGGGAGCTGAGGAGGCCCAATGGGACGGTGAGGCGCACGGAGTATGATGCGGCAGGCCAAATGGTGAGCCTGGTGGAGGTGGGGCCCACGGGGCAGCTCATCGCGCTTCAGAGCTGGCGCTATGATCTGGGTGGCAGGCCTGCCCAAAGGCTACGGAGTCCCGCACCCGCGGCTTTTGCCACACCGGGGTTCACAGCAACTCATCACGATGACAACCGACTGGCCACGCTGACGCCGCAGGGCGGAGCCTCCACCACCGTCACATCGGATCTAGACGGAAACATCACCAGCGTGCCTCTTTGGGAGGGGAACGGAGCCTGGACTGGGACGAGCCTGACTTGGGATGCGCGTAATCGGCTTCAAAGCGTGAGCCAGCCCGCGCTGGTGAGCTACGGCTATGATGCCGAGGGGAATCTCATCAGCCGCACGCAGGCTGCCAGCGTGACGCGGTACACGGTCAACCCCGGTGCGGCGCTGAGCCAGACGTTGATCACGCATCATGCGGATGGGACAAAGACGTTTTACGTGCATGGGGCAGGGCTGTTGTATGAGGAGAAGTTCAGCAGCGGCGGAGCCAGCCTGGGCACGCGGAGCTACCACTACGATCAAGTGGGCAGCACGGTGGCGCTGAGCAATGGCAGCGGGGTGGTGACGGGCAGGCTGGAGTACACGGCCTACGGCCTGACCAGTCACACCAGCGGGGTGGTGGACACGGTGTTCCGCTACAACGGGCAATACGGGGTGATGACAGACCCGAGCACGGGGCTGCTGAACATGAGAGCGCGGTGGTACAGCCCGGCGCTGGGGCGGTTCCTGAGCGAGGACCCGATTGGGTTCAGTGGGGGGATGAACTGGTATGCATATGCGGATGGGAATCCAATCAGTGCGATGGATCCTTTTGGGTTGTGTGCGGTGGGCCTCGCCTCAACGGTCAACCGCCATGCCAATAGCTTCGCTGCATTCGTGAACGATGGAGCCATTAACGCTTTTGCTGGGATGGCGTGGACTGCGGCGTTCGTAAGAGACCAAGTGCATCACATTGCCGGTGGTAACTGGAGTTCGATAGGCACCACAAATACGTCGGTGAACGCGGCTCCAAATGTTTACGGAAATAAAGGTTACTACGACACTGCTGGGAGTCTCCCCGTTGCCCGTGACATGGGGGTGTCCCTTTTCATGGGATACAAGGCAATGGCGCAGGGGGTGAGTACGGCTGTGGCCGCGCCAGTAGCAAATAGTGGCACGAGAATTGGAGCTACAGGCCAGGTCGGTGAAGCCGCCCTCAAACAGTTGGGGGGTGAGCCTCAGGCATTCTTCAATACAAGCCATGGGGCTCGATACGTTGACCAGTTCGTTAACGGTATCGCCAACGAAGCTAAGGTAGGCTATCAGACGCTCACTTCCGGAACGCGGCTTCAAGTTATGAAGGATATTGAGTTGATGCAGACCCAACAAGTTCAAGGTGTCATCTGGAACTTCTATATGAGTCCTGTCACCGGGAAGATCGGGCCATCTGGCCCGTTGGGTAATCTTTTGAATTCGAATAACATTCCTTTCACCCTTCATTATTGATGGACTACCAAATCATCCAACCCCCTTTTACGTTGGCCTTTCGGGAAATGTCCCAAAATGACTTAAAGGCTTACAACCAATGGTTCCATGCGGGGCTCAATGCCAGGATCGCATGTCTTACTTTGGCAGTCATTTCAACGGCAGGATATAAAAGTTGGAAGCCCGATTGCTCACCCCAATCGTTAGATTTACTCGGTGAATGGTTCGCTTCGCAAGCTGAAGTCCGACAGCGAACACAGGCAGAGATTGATCTCATTCAAAATAAATCACAGTTTCCACTTTACGTTCCAGACACAGAACTTACGGACAAAACTTTTTCGATAGCGACGGACATCGGGATGTATGTCAGCCAAGTATTCACTGAGAACCTGCCGTCAATCGAATGGTCACAACAGCTCGGAAGCAAAAAGTCCGTCGACTACGGTCAACCGGTGTTGGTGGGTTTCGGTGCCGCTCCGTTCAACCCAGTGAGA